>JAKAXG010000021.1 GCA_021827225.1 Actinomycetes bacterium
ATGGGCACACCCCGGCGGGGTGCGTACCACCACCAGGTTGGCCGACCAGGTCACCTCCACGACCCAGTCACCGAGAACCCGGCGCAGATGCTCCTCGGGCGCCACCCGGTCCTTCGGCAGGTCCGGTACCGCGTAGACCGACTCGCCGCCGGCGGCCCTGACCTTCACCGCCCCGATCTCCTCCAGGTCCCGCGACACGGTGGCCTGCGTCGCCTCGACCCCGGCCTCGAGGAGCAGCTCGACGAGCCGCTGCTGGGACGGCACGGCCGACTGCTCGAGGAGCTGGATGATCCGGTGCTGACGCTGGGTCTTCGACAGCTTCACTGACGCATCAACCACAGAAAAAGGGCCCGCGCCGCGTGCATACGGTTCTCCGCCTGGTCCCACACCGCGCTGGCCGGGCCGTCGATCACCGCGGCGTCGACCTCCAGACCCCGATGGGCGGGGAGGCAGTGCAGGAACACCGCGTCCGTAGCGGCACGGGCCATCAGGTCCTCGGTCACCCGGTAGCCGGCGAAGGCGTCGAGACGGGAGGCCGCCTCCGCCTCCTGGCCCATGGACACCCACACGTCGGTGTAGACGCAGTCGGCCCCCGACACCGCCTCGGCCGGGTCGGTGGTCTCGACGATCTCCACGCCCCGCGCCCGGGCCCCGTCCACGGCCACCGGATCCACCTGGTGGCCGGCGGGGCAGGCCAACCGGACGTTCATGCCGGCCAGGGCGGCGCCGAGGACCAGGCTGCGGGCCACGTTGTTGCCGTCACCGATCCAGGCGACGGACCGGCCGGCCACGCTCCCCCACCGGTCGGTGAGGGTCATGAGATCGGCGACGATCTGGGTGGGGTGGGAGAAGTCCGAGAGCAGGTTGACGATGGGAACCTCGTCCACCGCCACCATGGAGTCGAGGTGGGCGTGGTCGTACACCCGGGCGCCGATGAGGGCGTGGTAGCGGGCCAGGACCCGGGTGACGTCCTCGACGGTCTCGCGTACCCCGAGGCCGATCTCCTCGCCGCGGATGCTGACCGGGTGGCCCCCGAGCTGGACCACGGCCATCTCGCAGGCGTTGCGCGTCCGGTTCGAGGGCTTCTCGAAGATCAGCGCCACCCCCTTGCCCTGCAGGACCGGCTCCGCCCGGCCGGGGGCGGCCAGATCGAGCACGTCGGCCAGCTCCTTCTCGGACAGGTCGTCCATCTCCAGGAGGTGTCTCATGCCGACAGCACCCGGGTGAGGATGGCCACCGCTTCGTCGATCTCCTCGTCGGTGACGAGCAGCGAGGGCGCCAGGCGCAGGGCGGTGGCGGTCACGGCGTTGACCACCAGGCCGGCTTCGAGGGCGGCGGTGGCGACCGGACCGGCCTGGTGCGGCGGCTCCAGCTCGACCGCGATGAGCAGCCCCATACCCCTCACGTTGTCCACGCCCGGCACCCGCCCGAGCGCCTCGGTGAGCCGGTCGCCGGCTCGGCGGGCCCGGGCCGGGACGTCCTGCTCCTGCATGACCCCGAGCACCGCCCGCGCCGCCGCCGTGGCCAGCGGTTGGCCGCCGAAGGTGGTGGCGTGGTCGCCGGGCGAGAACGCCTCGGCCACATCGTCGCGGGCCCAGCAGGCGCCGATGGGGATGCCGTTGCCGAGGGCCTTGGCCATGGTGACCACGTCGGGGCGCACCCCGTAGTGCTGGAAGCCGAACCACTCCCCCGTCCGGCCCAGACCGGTCTGCACCTCGTCGACCATCATCAGGACCTGCCGGTCGTCGCAGATGCGCCGGACGGCGGCGAAGTACTCCTGCCCCGCCGGCTGCACGCCCCCCTCACCCTGCACCGGCTCCAGCAGCACCGCGGCGACGGTGCCGTCTATGGCCTTTTCGAGCTCGTCGGGGTCTCGCCAGGCGACGTGGCGGAACCCCTCCGGCACCGGCTGGAACGCCTCGTGCTTGGCCGGCTGGCCGGTGGCGGTCAGGGTGGCGAGGGTCCGGCCGTGGAAGGAGCCGTAAGCGCTGACGACCACGTGGCGGCCCCGGCCGCCCCACTTGCGGGCCAGCTTGATGGCCGCCTCGTTGGCCTCCGCACCGCTGTTGCAGAAGAACACCCGGCCGGCGCCGGCGTTCACCAGCTTGTCGAGGGTGGCCGCCACCTCCCGCTGCGGGAGGGTGCCGTACAGGTTGGACACGTGCAGCAGGGTCCGGGCCTGCTCGCAGACGGCGTCGGCCACCCGGGGGTGGGCGTGGCCGAGGGAGGTCACCGCCAGGCCGGAGAGGAAGTCGAGGTAGCGCTTGCCGTGCTCGTCCCACAACCGGCTGCCCTCGCCCCGGACGAAGGTCACCGGCCGGGGCGGATAGGTGTTCATCAGGGGGTCTCGGCCGGCGCCGGTCATGCGGGCGTCACCATGGTTCCGACTCCTTCGCGGGTGAAGATCTCGAGCAGCAGGGCGTGGGGCTGGCTGCCGTCCAGGATGTGGGCCTGCGACACGCCGCCTTTGACCGCCCCGATGCAGGAGCGGACCTTGGGGATCATGCCGCCGTCGACGGTGCCGTCGCCGATCATCGACTCCAGATCGTCGGTCGTCACGCCGGACAGGCGGGTGGCCGGGTCGTCGCGGTCCCGGCGGATGCCGTCCACGTCGGTCAGGTAGACCAGCTTGACCGCCTGCACCGCCGACGCCACGGCCCCGGCGGCGGTGTCGGCGTTGATGTTGTACGACTGGCCGGTGCTGTCGGTGCCGATGGTGGCCACCACCGGGATCAGGTCCTCGGCCATCAGCCGCAGCAGCAGATCCGGGTTGATGGCGGCCACCTCCCCCACGAACCCCAACTGGGGATCCTTGGCCTCGGCGCTGATCAGTCCGGCGTCCTCGCCGGAGACGCCCACGGCGAGCGGGCCGTGGACGTTGATGGCACTGACGATGTCGCGGTTCACCTTGCCGACCAGCACCATGCGGGCGATGTCGAGGGTCTCGGCGTCGGTGACGCGCAGCCCGTCGCGGAACTCCGGCACCTTGCCCAGCCGGCCCATCAGCTCCCCGATCTGCGGTCCCCCGCCGTGGACCACCAGCGGCCGCATGCCGACCGAGCGCATCAGCACGATGTCCTCGGCGAAGCTCGCCAGCGGGTCCTCCCCCTCCCCCGCCGACCCGGCCGCCAGTGCGTTGCCGCCGTACTTGACCACGACGATCTGGCCCCAGAACCGGCGGATGTAGGGCAGCGCCTCTATGAGGATCCCGGCCTTCTCCCCGGGGTTGGTGGCGCTCACGGGTACAGCCCCACCCGGGGCAGGCCGCTGGTCTCGGGCAGCCCGAGGGCGATGTTGGCGCACTGGATGGCCTGGCCGGCAGCCCCCTTGGTCAGGTTGTCCAGGGCGCAGATGGCCACGATCCAGCCGGTCCGGCGGTCGAAGCGGGCGGTGAGGTGGGCGCTGTTGGACCCGAGGGTGGCCTTGGTGGACGGGGACCGCTCGGAGACCACCACGAACGGCTCGTCCGCGTAGAACCGCTGCAGGGTGGCGAGCGGGTCCGGCTCCGGGCCTGTGGCGGCCGGCCGGGCGTAGCAGGTCGCCAGGATGCCCCGGTTCATCGGGGCCAGATGGGGGGTGAACAGGATACGGGCGCCAGTGGCCTGCTCCATCTCCGGGGTGTGGCGGTGGCGCAGCAGCCCGTAGGCGGTGAAGTCCTCGTCCACGGTGTTGAAGTGGGTGTTGGGCTTGGGTGCCCGCCCGGCACCGGACACCCCGCTGGCCGCGTCGACCACCACCCCCTCGGGGTCGATGATCCCCGCCCGCACCAGCGGCGCCAGGGCCAGGGCGGCGGCGGTGACGTAGCAGCCGGCGGCGGCCACCAGGGTGGCGCCGACCAGGTCGTCGCGGAACAGCTCGGGAATGCCGAAGGCGGCCTCGGCGAGGAGATCGGGCCTCTGGTGGGCCTCGCCGTACCATTCCGGGTAGAGGGCGGGGTCCTTGAGTCGGAAGTCGGCGGCCAGGTCCACCACCGTGGCGACCCGCTTGCGCAGATCCGGCACCAGGTGCTGGGAGGCCCCGTGCGGCAGGGCGAGGAACACCACGTCGAGGCCGTCGGCGGCCGCCGGGTCGGCCCCCTGCAGCACCAGCTCCGGGTAGGCCGGCGCCAGGCTGGGGTACAGGTCGGCGACGCGTCCGCCGGCCTGGCTGTCGGCGGTGGCCAGCACCACCTCGAGGTTCGGGTGGCCCGAGGCCAGGCGGAGCAGCTCGGCGCCGGCGTAGCCGGACGCGCCGAAGACGCCGGTCCTCAGCAGCCGGTTCGGGGCGGGCGGCGCCGGGCCGGGGCGGTCGGTCTGAGGGTGGTCGGCCACGGATGCACTATACACGCAGCTGCATAACCATGCGAGAGGTTAGGGCGCCGCCCCACAGCCGGCGCACAGCATAAACACAGCGCCCGCCATCTCGTTATCCACAGGGCGGCTGCCGCAGTATGACGGCATGTCCTTCGAAGTCACCCTCACCGACGACAGCATCGAGCGGGTGGACGGGGCCGACTCCTACACGCTGGAGGGGCCCCTCACCACCTTCTTCGGCAACGACCGGCCCCGGCCCCTGGACAGTTGGAGCGTGAAGGTGGCGAGCTACCGGACCGACCGGATCTCCCGGATCCGGCGGCTGTAGCGCCGCTCACTGGGTGGGGGTGGCCGACACCGGTCCCACGGCCGAGGCGGTGTAGGTGGAGGTGTTGGCCGAGCTGCAGACGACCATGGTCCCGGGCGGCGCCACCAGGGTGTAGCTGGTGCTGTCGGGCGGGTAGACCCGGACCCGCCACACGGTGCCGGGGCCGGCGCAGGGCGGGATCCCCGGGTCGGTGACGTCGAGGCGGACGTAGCCCGCCGCTCCCGGCGCCAGGGTCACCCGGCTCGGCGCCACGCTGGTGCCTCGCACCGCCGGCGGGCCGATCTGGCCGCCCGTGCTGTTCAGGAAGGACACCCCGGGATAGCCGTAGAGGGCGCAGGCCAGCGCCGAGGAGTTCCGGAACACGAACTGGTAGTGCTCGGCGCCGGCGCTGCCGAGCGGGGACTGCAGGCTCACCGACAGCTGGGCGGTCGTGCAGGTGGCGGCGGCCGCCACCGGGGTGCTCACCGTGGTCGTGGGGGCGACGACCGGCGCGGTGGTGGTCGTCGGCGCCGCCGTGGCCGGCGCCGGGCTGGTGGGCGCGGTGCTGGCGGTGGCGGGTACGGTGCTGGTGGTGGCGGGGGCCACCGTGGCTGGGGTCACCGTGGCCGGGGTGGTGGTCGCCGCCGGCGCGGGGGCGGCCGTGCCGGGCGGCGGCGGCGCCGAGTGGCTGCTCGAGCCGCAGCCGACCAGCGCCAGGGTCGCCGCCGCCAGGCCGGCGGCTTGTGTCAGGGACCGTCTGGGCATGGCTTTTCCGCTCTCTTCTCGGTCCGTCCCGGTACCGGAACATCAGCATGCACCCTCCGGGCGCCTTTGCCCAGGGCCGGGACGGCAGTGCTTCCCCCCGACGGGCCGGCGCTCCGGTGACGGGAATCCACCAGCGGGGTGGATTCCCGTCACCAAAGGCTATGGCGTGTCACCAGATAGCGGTCGGCGCCCCTGCTAATTGCGGGAAAGCCGGTCACGCCGACGGCCGGTCAGGCCCGCAGCTCGGCGCCGGCCCGGCCGGCCGCCTCGATGAGCCGCCCCCGCAGGTCGGCCAGCTCGGAGTCGCTGAGGGTGCGGTCCAGGGCGCGGAAGCGCACCCGGAAGGCCAGGCTGCGCCGGCCGGCGCCCAGCCGCTCACCCCGGTAGGTGTCGAACAGCGTCACGTCCTCCACCAGCTCCCCGCCGGCGGAGCGGAGCGTGGCGGCGAGCGCGGCGGCGGTGAGATCGTCGCCGGCGACCAGGGCCAGGTCGACATCGGAGGCCGGGTAGCGGCTGACGTCGCGGGCCAGCCGGGCCCGGCGGGGCGCCCCGTCGAGGGCGTCGAGCGACAGCTGCAGGTAGCCGACCCGGCCGGGGATCCCGTAGGTGTCGAGCACCGACGGGTCGACCTCACCCACCGCCCCGAGCTCCACGTCGCCGGCGCGAAGGGTGGCGGCCCGGGCCGGATGCAGGCCCGGTACGGCGGAGGCGCTCAGGGTCGGCTCGGCCAGGCGCAGGGCGTCGCACAGCCACACCCACGCCCGCACCGCCGCTTCCACCGCGCTGGTCGGCCCGCCCGCCCCCCGGCCGGGCAGGACGACCAGGCCCAGGTGCTCGGACTCGTCGGGGGTGGGGCCCGGCCCGGCGGGGCGGGCGAAGACCCGGCCCACCTCGAAGAACGAAAGGTCGTCGGCCTGGCGGTCCAGGTTGAACTTGAGCGCCTTCAGCAGCCCCGGCAGCAGCGAGGTCCGCAGGATGGACTCCGACCGGTCCAGGGGGTTCTCCACTTCCACCGCGGACGGGTCGAGCCCAGTGCGGTCGAGGTCCTCGGGGGCGAGGAAGGTGGTCGTCCAGGCCTCGTCGAAGCCGGCGCCGGACAGCACCGAGCGGATCCGCCGGCGTTCCCGCTGGTGGGCGGTGAGGCCGCCGGTCCGGCGGTGGGCCCCGGCCGGGACGGTCCGTTCGATGCGGGAGTAGCCCCACATGCGGGCGACCTCCTCGATGAGGTCGATCTCCCGGTTGCACTCCAGCCGCCAGGTCGGGACGGTGACCGTGAAGCGCCCGGGCTGGTCGGCCCGCAGCTGGAAGCCGATGGGTTCGAGCAGCCGGGGCAGGTCCCGGTCTTCGAGGGCGGTTCCGAGGATGGCGTTGGCGCGGGCGGTGCGCAGCCCGACGACCGGCGACCCCGGCAGGTGGCCCGGGTCGCGGGCGTCCACCAGCGGGCCCCGCCGCACTCCCTCCCCGCCCGGCACCGCCCGCAGCAGCGCCACGAAGCGGTCGGCGGCCCGGGCGGCGATGTCCGGGTCCACGCCCCGCTCGAAGCGGACCCGGGCCTCGGACTGCAGGCCCAGCCGCTTGCCGGTGCGGGCGATGGCGGTCGGGTCGAACCAGGCCGCTTCGAGAAGCACCCGGCGGGTGGCCGGGCCGATCTCCGCCCACGCCCCGCCCATGATCCCGCCGACGCCGACGGCCACCCCGTTGGCGTCGCAGATGACGCAGTCGTCGGGGCCGAGGACCCGCTCCACCCCGTCGAGGGTCTCCAGCCGCTCCCCTTCCCGGCCCCGGCGGACCAGGATGCCGTGCCCGCCGAGCTGGTCGAGGTCGTAGGCGTGGTTGGGCTGGCCGACGTCCAGCATGACGTAGTTGGAAACGTCGACCACGGCGTTGATGGGGCGCATACCGGCCAGCGTCAGGCGGCGGGCCATCCACTCCGGTGACGGGCCCTCCGGCACGCCCTCGAGGACGGTGGCGGTGAAGCGGGGGCAGAGGTCGCCGGACTCCACCGTGACCGGAGCCGTTCCCAGGGCGGCGTCGGCGGCCGGGGCGGCTGGATCCGACGGCCACGACCAGGTCTCGCCCAGGGCGGCGGCCAGGTCGCGGGCCACGCCGGCCATGCACAGGGCGTCGGGCCGGTTGGGGCTGACATCGAGGTCGAACACGACGTCGGGCTCGATGTGCAGCGCCTCTGCCAGGGGCGTTCCCGGCGGGGCCAGGCCGGCGGGCAGGATCAGCAGGCCGTCGGCGGCCTCGGGCGGCTCGGGCAGCTCCAGCTCCCGGGCCGAGCACAGCATCCCGTTGGAGACCTCGCCGCGCATCTTGCGCCTGGAGATCTTGAAGTCGCCGGGGAGCACGGCTCCCACCGGGGCGAGGGGCACCAGGTCCCCGGTGGCGAAGTTCCATGCACCGCAGACGATCTGCAGCGGGCCGCCGTCGCCGGGGTCGACATCGACCAGGCGGATGCGGTCGGCGGCGGGATGGGGCCGGATGTCGAGCACCTCGGCCACCACCACGTCGTCGAGACCGGCTCCGACCTGCTCCACCCCCTCCACCACCAGGCCGAGCTCGGACAGCAGCTGGGCCAGGCGGTCTACGGGGGCGTCGAGCGGCGCGTAGTCGCGGAGCCAGGACAGGGGGGCGCGCATGAGGGCTCCTAGAACTGGGTGAGGAAACGGACGTCGTTGTCGAGCAGGGCCCGCATGTCGGACAGCTCGGCGCGTACCTGGGCCAGCCGGTCGATGCCGAAGCCGAACGCGAAGCCGCTGTAGACCTCGGGGTCGACCCCGACGGCGGCGAACACGTTGGGGTCCACCATCCCGCAGCCGCCCAGCTCGATCCAGCCGGACCCGCTGCAGGTCCGGCAGCCGGCCCCGGCGCAGATCGGGCAGGTCACCTCGAACTCGGCCGACGGCTCGGTGAAGGGGAAGTAGGACGGCCGCAGCCGGGAGTGGATGCCCGGTCCGAAGAACGAGGTGGTGAACGCCTCGATGACGCCGGCCATGTCCCCGAAGGTGATCCCCTCGTCAACGACCAGCCCCTCGATCTGGTGGAACACCGGCAGGTGGCGGGCGTCGGGGGTGTCGCGCCGGTAGCAGCGGCCCGGCATCACCGCGTAGATGGGCAGCTTGCCGGACTCCATCAGCCGGATCTGCACCGGGGACGTGTGGGTCCGCAGCAGGACCGTCTCCGGCTCGCCGAGGCGCAGGTACAGGGTGTCCCACATCCCTCTCGCCGGGTGGGCGGGGGGCATGTTCAGGGCCTCGAAGTTGTAGAAGTCGGTCTCGGCCTCGGGGCCTTCGGCCACCTCGAAGCCCATGGCCACGAAGGTGTCCTCCAGCTCGTCCCGGGTCTGGGTGACCAGATGCAGATGGCCGATGCCCCGCCCGGACAGCCGCAGCGGCGGCCGCTCGGCCCCGACGGCGTACTCGGTGAGGTCCAGCCGCTCGGCCGCCACCTGTTCGGCCCGGGCCCGCTCGTCCCATTCGGCGCGAAGCTTGGTCGCCGTCTCCTCCAGCGCCCGGCGGGCGTCGTTGATGGCGGCCCCGGCGGTCCGCTTCTGCTCCGGCGTGAGGTCCCGGAGACGGGTGTTGAGGGCGGCCAGCGGGGACCTTTTTCCGAGTACGTCGCGTTCGGCCTCGAGGAAGGCGTCCCGGTCGGGCGCGGCCTCCAGCCGGCGGCGGCCCTCGTCCAGGGCGGTGGCGGTCAGGATGGGGAGTTCGGTTTCGGGGGGTGAGGTCACTGTTCCTGCAGCTTGTCCAGATCGAGAAGAGGAAGGGTAAACCGAAAGGTGGAGCCCTGGCCCACCACCGATTCGGCCCGCAGCTCGCCGCCGTGTGACTCGACCAGGCCGCGGCTGATCCACAGGCCCAGCCCGGAGCCGGTCGGGCGCCCGAACGAGCGGCGGAAGAACTTGGTGAACACCTTGGGCAGGTCCGACGGCGGGATCCCCTCGCCCCGGTCGTGGACGCCCACCGAGACGCTGTTGTCGCCCGCCGCCCCGTCGATGCGCAGGCCCCGGGGGGAGGCGTACTTGCAGGCGTTCTCCACCAGGTTGGTGAGCACCTGCTCGATCTTGTCCGGGTCGGCGTAGACCTTCGGGAACGAGTCGGGGAACTCGGTGGTGGCCCGGAGCTCCGGGTACTCCATCGCCACCTTCTCCACCACGGTGGCGGCCAGCCGGGGCAGGTCGACCATCTGCCGGCGCAGGGTGAGCCGGCCGGTCTCCAGCCGGCTGATGTCGAGCAGCTCGGTGATGAGCCGGGTGACCCGGTCGGCGTCGTGGTTGACCTGCTCGAGCATCATCTTCTTCTGGTCGTCCGCCAGGCGGTCCCACCGGTTGAGCATCAGGCTGGTGTAGCCCTTGACCGAGGTCAGCGGGGAGCGCAGCTCGTGGCTCACGGTGGAGACGATCTCCATGCCGCTCGGGGCGGCCCGGTTGCCCCGGCCGGGGTTGCGCAGGGTCAGAACCGCCCCGGTGAGCCGGCCGGCGTCGTCGCGGGTGTAGCTGCCGGTGAGGGTGGTGGTGACGGTGGTGCCCCGGGGGCTGCGCACGGTGACCGTCTGCGGGGTGATCCGGCGGGTGCCGCGCAGGCGGGCCGGGGCCGGCCAGCGGCCGCCCAGGTGGCGGGAGCCGTCGCTGTCGTGCCAGTCGAACATGCCGTCGGAGGACCGTCCCACCATCGCCTCCGGGGCCAGCCCGGTGAGCCGGCCGGCGGCCCGGTTGGCCAGGACGACGCGCCGCTCGGCGTCGAGCACGAGCACGGCGTCGGCCAGGTCCTCGACGTCCAGCCGGCGGTCCGGCTCGGCGCCGTCCCCGGGGGGACCAGCCGCGCCGGCATCCCTGGGCGGGCCGGCGGCGCCGGCATCCCTTGGCGCCACGCCGGTCACGCCGCCCCCCGGCCGGCCCGCAGGCGGCGCTGGCGGGCCGCCTCGAAGCAGACCACGGTGGCGGCCATGGCCACGTTGAGCGACTCGGTGGCGGCGACCATCGGTATGGTCACCCGCTCGTCCAGCCGGTCGGCGAGCCGCTCCGGCAGGCCGTGGCTCTCGCTGCCGAGCACGATGGCGGTGGGCCGGCCCAGGTCGGTCTGGTCGTAGGGGCGGCCGCCCCGGGCCACTGTGGCCACCCGGCGCAGACCCCAGGCGGCCACCGCCTCGAGGGCGTCCTCCACCGCCGCTCCGGCCGCCATCGGCACATGGAACACCGATCCGGCCGACGCCCGGACGGTCTTGGGGTTGAAGATGTCGACGGCACCCGCGCAGAACACTACCGCTCCCACCCCGGAGGCGGCCGCCGAGCGGATGACGGTCCCGGCGTTGCCGGGGTCCTGCAGGTCGACGGCGACCACCACCGGGTCGGGCCGGAGGGCGGCCAGCCGGTCCAGGGGCTGGTCCACCATCTCCACCACGGCGGCCACCGGCTGGGGGGTCACCGCGTCGCAGGCCCGGGCCAGGACACCCGGGACGGTGCGGTACAGCCGGGCGCCCCGCTCCCGGGCCTGCTCGGCCAGGCCCAGGTGCTCAGGTGTGGCCGACCCGTCGTCCAGGTAGACCGCCTCGACCGCCGCTCCGGCGGCCAGGGCCTCCTGGAGCAGCTTGGGGCCCTCCACCACGAACCGGCGGGCGTCCCACCGGGCGGCCCGGCGGCCGGCGAGCAGGCGCAGCCGTTGCACCGCCTCGCTGCGGAACGACAGGGCGCCCAGTGCCGGACCCGATCCGTGGGCCGCCGGTCAGGCCGTCGGTGAGGTGGCCGGCGCCGCGCTCGTCGAGGCGGCGGCAGCCGGGTTGGCCAGAGCGTTGCGGGCGGCCTCGACCAGGGCGGCGAACGCCGCGCCGTCGGTGACGGCCAGGTCGGCGAGGATCTTGCGGTCGACCTCGACCCCCGCCTCGCGCAGGCCGGCGATGAGGCGGCTGTAGCTCATGCCGTGGACCCGGGCCGCGGCGTTGATCCGTTGGATCCACAGCTGGCGGAAGTCCCCCTTCCGGGCCCGGCGGTCCCGGAAGGCGTACTGCATGGAGTGCATGACCTGCTCATGGGCAGCCCGATAGCTCCGGCTCTTGTTGCCGAAATAGCCCTGCGCCTGCTCGAGAACGGCGCGGCGATGCTTCTTGCTATGGACGGCGCGCTTAACCCGGGCCATCGACAGCTCCTTTCAACCGATTTGGGTGTTACTAGAGAGAGGGAGGGGGCCGGCGCCACGCGGGCGCCGGCGGGACTACATGCCCAGGAGACGCTTGACGGCCTTGACGTCGCCGGGGGCGACATCGGCCGGGCGGGCCAGCCGCCGGGTACGGGTGGACGGCTTCTTCTCGAGGATGTGCGAACGGAAGGCCTTCCGGCGCCGCAGCTTTCCGGTTCCGGTGATCTTGAAGCGCTTGGCCGCGCCCCGGTCGGTCTTCATCTTCGGCATTTCTGTGGGACTCCTGGATTGGCGGTGTAGTTGGGGGGGCTGGTCGGCGGGGGGGTCAGCCGGCCGGCGCCGGGCCGCCCTCGGGCGGGCTGGACGGTTCGTCCGGCAGGGTCGCGACCGCGGCCGCTTCGGGTGCCTGACCGTTGGGCGCCGCCTCCGCGGCGGGCTTCTTGACCTGGGCCCGGCGGTCCGGGGCGAGCACCATGATCATGTTGCGGCCGTCCAGCTTGGGGGCGGCCTCCACCTTGGCCACCGTGGAAACCTCCTCGGCCACCTGGTCGAGGATCTTCTTGCCCAGCTCCGGGTGGCTCATCTCCCGGCCCCGGAACATGATCGTGATCTTGACCTTGTGGCCGTCGCCGAGGAAGCGGGCGACCTGGCGGGTCTTGGTGTCGAAGTCGCCGGTGCCGATCTTGGGCCGGTACTTCATCTCCTTGATCCCCGTGCTGGTGGCCTTGCGCCGGGACTCCTTGGCTCGTTGGGCCGCCTCGTACTTGAAGCGGTTGAAGTCCATGATCCGGCAGACCGGCGGGTTGGCCTCTGCGGCTACTTCGACGAGGTCCATGTCCATCTGCCGGGCGATGCTCAAGGCCTCCGGCAGGGGCTTGACGCCCAGCTGGTTGCCCTCGGGATCGATGAGGCGTACCTCACGGGCCCGTATCCGGTCGTTGGTCCGGTGCTCGTTCTGGTCAGGCGAAGGGGCTATGCGGCATCACTCCTAGGTAAAGGGGCCCCTGCGCCGACATGACGAAAGGGCGAGCGTCAGAAAGCAACGCCGCCCTCAGCGGTCATTCGACCCGGGCGCAGCGCCACACGTGGTGGAACGGGCCGGGTGGGGGCCGAAGGCCCCGCTTCCTGTATTCGGTTTTCAACATAGGGTAGCGCACATGAGTTCCCTGTGGACGCCCGGCGGCGAGAGACCCGTTCCCCGTGAGCCCGAACCGCAGCGGCAGGCCCCGCCGGCCGGGCCGGCGGGAGGGGCCGGTGGCCAGCCCTCGGAGGAGGAGATGCGCCGGCAGATGGCCGAGCTGCAGGAGCAGCTGGCCCGCACCCCGGCCGAGGTGGTCGTGGCCAACCACGCCTACGGGCTGTTCGAGCTGGCCGCCCTGCACCTGTCCCTGCAGCCGCCCCAGCTGGACCAGGCCCGGGTGGCCATAGACGCCCTCGGCTACCTGGTGGAGGGTATGGGGCCCCGCCTGGGGCCGGCGGCGGAGGAGCTGGGCGCCGGGCTGGGCCAGCTGCGGATGGCGTTCGTGCAGGTGTCGGCGGCCGCCCAGGCCGGCGCCGGCCAGCCGGGACGGGACACCGCCGGAGCGGCCCCCGGCGGCGGCGGCCCCTCCCCCGCCCAGGAGACCGACCAGGAGACCGACGGGGAGGCCGGCGGGGCTTCTTAGCCCCGGCTTCCTAGCCCCCGGTCGGGCCCATCGGCTCGATCGCCGCCGCTTCCCAGCTCCCCTGCCGGGCGGCGCGCACGGCGAAGCCGACCCGCGCCCCCACGTCGACGCGCCGGGACCCGTCGGCGATCTGGGTGCAGTGAAAACGGAAGCGCCGGCCGTCGTCGCCCTCCACCGTCCCCAGGCCGACCGCCTCGTCGAACTCGACCACCCGCCCGGTCCTCACGGGACGATCTTGGCGATGGGCAGCTCGATGATGTCGGTCGCCCCGTGATCCTTGAGGGCGGGGATCAACGTGTTGATGGTGTGCTTCGGTACCACCGCCTCCACCGCGAAGCCGTCCTCGCCGAACAGCTTGGAGACCGTCGGCGACTTCATGGCCGGCAGCAGCTCGATCACCCCGTCGAGGGCCGGTTCCGCCACGTTCAGCTTGACCAGCACCCGCTGGCGGGCGATCAGGGTGCCGGTCAGCAGGGTCTGGATCTGCTGCATGGCGTGGCGCTTGGTGTCGTCGGCGTACGACGCCGGGTTGGCCACCAGCTCGGTGTAGGACTCGAGGATGGTGGCGATGATGCGCAGGCCGGCGGCGCGCAACGCCCGGCCGGTCTCGGTGATCTCCACCACCGCGTCGGCGACCTCGGGGATCTTGGCCTCGGTGGCGCCGTAGGACAGGCGCACCTCGGCCGACACCCCGTTGGCCTCCAGGAAGCGCCTGGTGAGCGACGGGTACTCGGTCGAGACCCGGGTCCCGGCCGGCAGGTCGGCCACGGACTGCACGGGGGAGTCGGCGGCCACGGCCAGTACCAGGCGGATGGGCCGGGTGGTGGCCTTGCTGTAGCGCAGCTGGCCGAGGGACTCCACCCGGCTGGCCGTCTCCTCGATCCAGTCCCGGCCGGTGATGCCGAGGTCGAACAGGCCCTCGGCCACGTACTGGGGGATCTCCTGGGGGCGCAGGATGCGCACCTCCGACACCCGGGGATCGTCGATGCTCGCCCGGTAGTCGACGTCGGAGCTGCGGATCACCGCCAGGTCGGCGGCCTCGAACAACTCCAGCGTGGCGCGCTCCAGCGAGCCCTTGGGTAGGACCAGGCGCAGCACGGCTACTCCGGCTTGGGCAGGGCGGCCAGCAGGTTGGCCATCTCGATGGCCGTCATGGCCGCCTCGAAGCCCTTGTTGCCGGCCTTGGTCCCGGACCGCTCGACGGCCTGCTCGATGGTGTCGGTGGTGAGCACCCCGAACACGACCGGGACGCCGGTGTCGAGCGACGCCCGGGCCACCCCCGCCGCGCACTGGCCGGCCACGAAGTCGTAGTGGCCGGTGGCGCCGCGGATGACCGCGCCCAGGGTGATGACGGCGTCGTAGCCGCCGCTGGCGGCCAGGCGGGAGGCGACGAGCGGCAGCTCGAAGGCGCCGGGCGCCCACACCACGTCGACCGACCCCGGGTCCACGCCGTGGCGGCGCAGGCCGTCGGTGGCCCCTTCCAGCAGCCGGTTCACGATGGTGTCGTTGAACCGGGCGGCGGCGATGGCCACCCGCAGGCCGGCCCCCGACAGCGAGCCCTCGAAGGTGCGCCCCTCGCTCACAGGCCGCTCCCCTCGTCCAGCAGGTGCCCGAGGCGGTCCCGCTTGGTCCGCAGGTAGCGGATGTTCTCCTCGTTGGGTTCGGTGTGCAACGGCACCCGGTCGACGATCTGCAATCCGTATCCCTCCAGGCCCCCGCGCTTGGCCGGGTTGTTGGTCATCAGCCGCATGGTGGTGATGCCCAGATCCACCAGGATCTGGGCCCCGATACCGTACTCGCGGCTGTCCACCGGCAGCCCCAGCTCCACGTTGGCGTCCACGGTGTCGAGCCCGCCGTCCTGCAGCTCGTAGGCCCGCAGCTTGTGGGCTATCCCTATCCCCCGCCCCTCGTGGCCGCGCAGGTACACCACCACGCCCAGCCCCGCCTCGGCGATGCGGCGCATGGCGCTGTGCAGCTGCTCGCCGCAGTCGCAGCGCCGGGACCCGAACACGTCGCCGGTCAGGCACTCGCTGTGCACCCGCACCAGCACGTCGGCCTGGCCGGCCGGCTCGCCCATGACGAACGCCAGGTGGGTCTCGTGGTCGAGGACGCTCTGGTAGGCCACGCAGCGGAACTCGCCGAACTCGGTGGGCAGCCGGGCGTCGGCGGTGCGCCGCACCAGCCGCTCCGTCTTGCGGCGGTGGCGGATCAGGTCGGCGATGGTGATCAGCAGCAGCCCGTGGCGTTCGGCGAACGCCTCCAGGTCGTCGCGGCGGGCCATGCCCATGCCGTCTTCGGTGACGATCTCGCACAGCACCCCGGCCGGGAACAGCCCGGCCATGCGGGCCAGGTCGACGGCGGCCTCGGTGTGGCCGGCCCGCTTCAGCACGCCGCCGTCGCGGGCCCGCAGGACGTGCAGGTGGCCGGGGCGGGCCAGGTCGTCGGGGCGGGTGTGGGGGTCGACCAGGGCCCGGGCGGTGGTGGAGCGGTCCCCGGCGGAGATCCCGGTGGTGGTACCGGCCCGGCTGTCGACGGTGACGGTGAAGGCGGTGCGCTGGGCCTCGGTGTTGCGCTCCACCATGAGGGGCAGCTCGAGCTCGTCGGCCCGGGCGTTGGTGATGGAGGCGCAGATCAGGCCGGAGGTGTGGCGCACGAAGAAGCCCATGGCCTCGGGTGTGGCGTGCTCGGCGGCGATGATCAGGTCGCCTTCGTTCTCGCGGTCCTCGTCGTCGACGACGACCACCATCTGACCCGCCGCGATGGCGGCGATGGCATCTTCGATTGCTGCGCTGGGCACGCTGAGCCCCTTCGTGTCAGGCCAGGTCCCGGTACGGGCTGGCGGTGCCGGCGGCGAGCAGCCGCTCGGCGTATTTGGCGATTACGTCCACCTCGAGGTTCACCCGGTCCCCCGGCCGGCGGCGGCCGAGGGTGGTCACGGCCATGGTGTGGGGGATGACCGCCACGTCGAAGCCGTCGCCGGTGACGGACACGACGGTCAGGCTGACGCCGTCCACCGTGACGGAGCCCTTCTCCACCAGGTACCTGAGGACCGGCTCCGGGGCCCGGATCTGCAGTTCGGGGGCGGGCCGTACC
>JAKAXG010000655.1 GCA_021827225.1 Actinomycetes bacterium
TATGCCCGACAGGATCATGTTGATGCCGGTGACGTGGAACATCGGTGACGCGCAGTACCGCACATCGCCGACTTCGGTGTGGAACTCGGCCAGCCCGGACATGACCATGTGTTTGATCATCCGCCTCGACTGCATGACCCCCTTCGGGGTGCCGGTGGTGCCGCTGGTGAAGGCCAGGCCGAACAGCTCGTCGTCGGCGACCGAGGTCGTCGAGGCCGGCTCGGCCTTGGAGCCGCTCGCCAGCAGGTCCTCGTACACCTTGCCCCGCCCGTCGGCGTCGTCGAGGTCCACCACCAGGCGGGCGCTGGGCGCGTCGGGCAGCAACTCGGTGTAGCGATGACTGTGGAACACAGCGGTGGGGGCGCCCCGCTCGAGGAGCGTCGCCACCTCCTGGCTGGTCAGGCGCCAGTTGATCGGCATGAAGACGGCGCCGATCTTCATGGCGGCCAGCACCGTCTCGGCGTAGCGGTGCGAGTCGACGGCCAACAGAGCCACCCGGTCTCGGGCTTTGACGCCCGCGGCGACCATGGCATTGGCCAGCTGGTTGACCCGCTCGTTGATCTGCGCGAACGAGTGCGACGAGCCGTCGGGATAGACGAAACAGGGGATATCGGGATAACGCTCGGCGGTCAGGATGATCCACTCCCCGACCGACAGCGAAACGCGAGGGGCGGTCATAGACGGTCGGTGGTGTCCACGCCGGCGAGTTCGGCGGCCAGCGCCCGGGCCCGGTCGAAGTCGTAGTGCTTGCGGGTCACGAGGCGCTGGGCGTACAGGCCGCCACCGGCCTGGATGCTGGTGACCAGGTTCCAGCCTCCGTAGCTGTCGGCGGTCATGTCGCGGATGGCGTGGAACAGCTTCATCCGGTATTCGGCGTCCACCTCGGGGCCGGTGCTGATGTACTTGCGCAGCTGGCCACCAACCTTGTCGTTCTCCAGGTCACCCAACGACGGCATGGTGATCACCGCCCCCCCGGCGATGTCGTGCAGGTGGCGGACCATCAGGTTGAAGTTGGCCGCCCCGGTGTACTTGGCGGCGTTCGTGAACAGCTCGTCCGGGAAGCAGTAGCCCTCCGGGGTGGTATGTGCGTGGGTGAGGGCGGCCTCCAGACCGGCCCGCAGCATGGTGGCGTGGATGGCCATCTCGTCGATCTTCTCCCGGATGTGGGAGACACCGAGCAGGCCGTTGGCCTCCGCCACCAGCGTGGCCAGGCCCACCATCTCGTCGGCCTCGCGGACCATCCCCGACATACCGCCCAGCCGCTCCCAGAGACCGAGGGAGTGGGCGAACACTGCGGCGAACTGGCCGTGCCCGTCCAGGAACACCCTCTCGTAGGGCACGAACACGTCGTCGAACATCACGAACCCGTCCGGCATCGAGCGCTTCGACGAGATCGGGAAGTGCCGCACGTCTTCGGTGCGAGGATGGTACGTGACATTGACGATACGGACTCCGGGGGAGTTGACCGGCACCGCACAGGTCACCGCGTAATCCTCCTCCCCGCTCTTCATGTTCTTGGTGGGCATGACCATCAGGTCGTGCCCGAACGAAGCCCCCGAAATGTGCAGCTTGGCCCCGCGGATGACCACCCCGTCGCTGGTGCGGCGCACCACCCGCACGTACATGTCGGGGTCGGGCTGCTTCGACGGGGGCAGGCTGCGGTTGCCCTTGGCGTCGGTGATGCACTCGGTCATGCGGATGTCGTCCCTGATGGCCTGCTCCACGTACTGCTGTATCCGCTCATAGCAGTCCGGCGCCGCCTTCTCCAGCTTCGGCGCCGCGGTCAGAAGGGTCATCAACGACTGGTAGGTCACGTTGAGCACCATGTCCGACTCGTGCAGGAGCGGGATCCGGTCCCGCATCTCGTCCGGGGTGCGCGGCGCCTGGATCAGCGGGTTCACGGCGTCCGGAGCGGAGGAGTAGTACTTGTCGTAGCCGTCCGCCACCTGGTCGACCGCAACGGCCAGAGCCGGCACCGTCTCCATGTCCTCGACCTGCCGGCCCTCGAAGAAAGTCTCCCGGCCGTCCCGGAGCGACTCGCGGTATTCAATTCCTGTCTTCACGGTTCCCTCTTCTATGGGTGTCTGTCTCTGTCAGATCGACTGGCTGGTGGCGGCTCGGCGCCGACGGAGATGGGATCCACGCTCAGCTTCCCTGCGAGCCGGCCGGGGAACCGGCAGCCGCCGGTGCGGGCTTGGCGCTGGGCGGCGACGGGTCGCGCGGCAGTCCGAGGACCCGCTCGCTCAGGATGTTGCGCTGGATCTCGTCGGTGCCGCCGGCGATGCGCAGCCCGGGCAGGGACAGGCGGGCCCTACCCCACGTGTAGCGTCCCCAGGCTCCGCTGTCGGCTATAGCGGCGGGGCCGGCGATGGCGCAGGCCGTGTCGGCCAGTCGGGCGAGGAACTGGTTCCGGAGCAGCTTGGTGACCGACATCTCCGGCCCGGGATGGCCGCCGGCGGCGGCGATCAGCCGCTCGTTGGTGAGCTCGAGCACCCGGGCGATCACTGCCGTCTGGACGACCGCCACCCGCCGCCGCTCCCGCTCGGCGGAGGAGGCGGCCGGCGTGTGCTGATGCAGCTGCACCAGCCGGGCGACCAGCTCGCCGGGCGGTACCTCGTCACCGGCCCCCACGGCCTCCCGTTCGCTCATCAGGGTGGTGATGGCCACCCGCCAGCCCTCCCCCACACCGCCCAGCCGGCGGCTGTCGGGGATGCGGGCCTCGGAGAGGAACACCTCGTTGAAGTGGGCGCCGCCGGTCATCTGCCGGAGGGGACGAACCTCGACACCCGGCTGGTGCATGTCGATGAGGAACATGGTGAGGCCCTGGTGCTTGGGCGCGGTCGGGTCGGTGCGGGCCAGCAGCAGCCCCACGTCGCTGAACTGGGCGTAGGAGTTCCACACCTTCTGGCCGGTCACGACCCATTCGTCGCCATCGCGGACGGCCCGGGTTCCGATCCCCGCCAGGTCGGAGCCGTTCCCCGGCTCGGAGAAGAGCTGGCAGGCGAAGAGGTCACCTCGGTAGAGGGCCTTCAGGAAGAAGTCCTTCTGCTCGGGGGTGCCGTGCACGGCGATGGCCGGCGCCACGATCGCCAGCCCCACCAGGAACGAGCCCTGGTCGGGGACGTCGAAGTCCTTCTCCAGGTTGCGGAACAACAGGGCCTCGTCCCGCCCCAGGCCGGCCCCACCGTACTCGGGGGGGCCGTCGATCCAGCCGTATCCGCTGTCGAATAGGGTACGCCTCCAGGCCCGGGCCGCCTGGATGGCGGCCGCCTCCTCCTCCTGGCTGATGTCGGAGATGATCGGGACGCTGTCGTTGCCCTCACCGGAGACCGGCGCGGTCCGGGACCGGGACGTGGGACTGG
>JAKAXG010000656.1 GCA_021827225.1 Actinomycetes bacterium
GCCGCCCGGGTCTACGAGGAGCGCTCCACTCTGGCCGCGACGCTGCGGGCCGCGCTGCTGCCCGCCGCCCTGCCCGCGCCGGCCGGCCTCGGGGTGGGGGCCGTCTACCGGCCGGCCATGGAGACCACCGAGATCGGTGGCGACTTCTACGAGATGGGCGAGGACGGGCCGGGCTGGAGCTTCTCCGTCGGCGACGTCTGCGGCAAGGGGGTGGAGGCGGCCGTGCGAACCGGCCAGGTGCGCCACTCCCTCGGGACGGTCTCGCTGGTGTCGACCGACCCGGCGGAGCGTCTCCGTCTGCTCAACTCGGCGCTGCTGCGTTCCGACGGCACCTCCTTCGTCACCCTGGTCCACGGCATCCTGTCCCGGGCTGAGGACGGCGTCTCGGTGCGGATGGCCTCGGGCGGGCACCCGGCCCCCCTGCTGCTGCGCCGGGAGGGAGTGGTCGAGGAGGTACCGGTGGCCGGCCCCATCGTGGGCATGCTCCCCGAGGTGAGCTTCCGCTCCATCGAGCTGCGCCTGCGGGCCCGGGAGACCCTGGTCTGCTTCACCGACGGGCTGCCCGACGCCCGCGGCGCGGACGGCCTGTTCGGCGTGGAGCGCCTGACCCGGGTGCTGGCCGACAGCCGGGGCATGACCGCCCAGGCCATCGCCGAGAGGATGCTCCAGTCCGCCCTCGAGCATCTCGACGGCCGCCCGCACGACGACATGGCCATCCTGGCGGTCCAGACGGACCCGGCCACCGCCGCGTGACCGGCTCGGCCGGGCAGCCGGGCCGAGCCTTCAGCCCCCCGGAAGCGGCCGGGACCGAGGGCGGGGCCGGCCCGGTACCGGCGGAGTCCTGGCGGGCCTACTGGAGCGCCCTGTCCGCCGGCGACTCGCCCGGAGCGGTGCGGGTGGCGCTCGAGCTGCGTTCGTCGGGAATCGGCATGGCGGACATCCTGGACGGCCTGGTGTCGGCGGCCCAGTCCGAGGTGGGCCGGCTGTGGGCGGCCAACCAGTGGAACGTGGCCCAGGAGCACCGGGCCACATCGGTGAGCGAGGAGGTGGTGGCGGCCCTGGCGGCGACCGTCCGGCCGACCGGGGACCGGGGCACCGCAGTGGTCACCTGCGTGGACGGCGAGTGGCACGCCCTGGCGTCCCGGGTGGTGGCGTCGGTGCTGCGGGAGGGGGGCTGGCAGGTCCACTACCTGGGCGCGTCGGTGCCGGTGGCCCACCTGGCCCAGTTCCTCCAGGACGCCGGACCGGACGTCACCGCGCTGTCCTGCTCGGTACCCACGGCCCTTCCCATGGCCCGCCAGATGGTCGAGGCCTCCCGGGAGGTCGGCGTGCCGGTGATCGCCGGCGGGCCGGGGTTCGGTCCGGCCGGCCGGTGGGGCCTGGTCGTGGGCGCCAACGGCACGGCCCGGGACGCCCGCCGCGCCCTCCGGGTCCTGTCCGATCCGGGATGGCCCACCTATGCCGATCCGGCCCCGCCCATGGACGAGCCGGACCGCTCGGCCCGTCTCCTGCGCCGCCACCGGGGCGAGCTGGTCGGGGTGGCCAACCAGAAGCTGTTCGAGAGGTGGCCGGCCATGGCCGGCTACGACGACCGGCAGCTGGAGCGCACCGAGGAGGACCTGTCCCACCTGGTCGAGTTCCTCGCCGCCGCCCTGTTCGTCGACGACCCCGAGCTCTACACCGGTTTCATCAGGTGGATGGGCGCGCTGCTGGCGGCCCGTCACGTGCCCCGCCCGGCCCTGACGGCCGGGCTGGAGGTGACCGGGGAGGCCGTCGCCGAGGTGCTCGGCGAGCAGCCCCGGGCCCAGCGGTTCCTGTCCGCGGCACTGTCGCTTCCCGAATAGGCCGGTCCGGTCCGGTCCCGGTTCCGCAACAGCACCGGGAAAGGGATTCGGGCCGTTCGTCCCTACCGGAAGGTGGGCCCGACCAGGGATGATCTCCGGCGTGGACATGAAGGTTGGCCCCGGACCGGGACCGAACGGTTGACCATCGGTAGCACGGAGGGGCGGACGGCCATCCGGCCTGACGAGGCTTCGACGTTCTTCGACCACTGCCCCGACGGTGCGGCGCTCATCGACGGGGAGGGCCGGCTGCTGGCCGTCAACCCGGCCGCCTGCGCCATGCTGGTCCGGACCGAACAGGCCCTCATCGGCCAGCCGATCGACACCATCGTGGACCGGGGCGACCGGAGCCGGCTGCGCAAGGTCCTGGCCGGCCGGAGCGGATCCGGCCCGGCCCGGCTGGACGTGACCTGCCTGCGCGGTGACGGCTCGACGTTCATCGGCTCGGTGTGCGCCAGTTCCACCGGCCCCGCCGGGACGTGGATCACGCTCCGGGACGTGACCACCCGGCGCCGGGCGGAGCAGGCGCTGGAGAGCCTGAGCGAGCTCACCACGAACCTGCTCGAGGGTGCGCCCCTGTCCGAGCTCATGGCCGGCACGGCAGCCGCCGCCCGGCGCATGCTCGGAGGCGCCGCGGCGTGGATCTCCACAGCCAGTGACGACGGCCGGACCATCGCCGTCGTGGCCCAGGACAGCGACTCATCCGACGTACCGGACATGAGGGGCACGAGCTACCCGCTGCATTCGGTGCTGGCCGGGATGGTCGCCATCGGCAGCGAGCCGGTCCTGATCGAGGACCTGAGCAGCGAGACGAGCGGGGCGTCGGAGACCGGCCGGGCCCTCGGTTTCGGTCCGGCCCTCGGCGTCCCCCTCCGGCACGGAGGCCGCCACTTCGGCAGCCTGATCGTGGCCGCCCGGCCCGGTCGGACCGGGTACGGGTCCCGGGACCTGGCCACGGCCGGGCTGCTGGCCCGGTCCGCCTCCGTCGCCCTGGCGCTGGCCACGGTGCAGGCCGAGCTGTCCGAGCTGGCCGCCCTGTACTCCGAGAGCCCCGACGGGGTTCTGCTCACCAGCGCCTCGGGGCAGGTGATGACCGCCAACCGGGCTGCCCAGGCCATGTTCGCCATGACCGAGCCGGAGTTGGTCGCGGTCGGCCTACCGGGGCTCGAGAGCTCGGTGCCCGGCTTCGGGCTGGCGGCGAAGGCGGCGGAGGAGCGGGGCGAGCTGACCTACCGCCGGCCCGACGGGACCCTGCTGATCGGCGACGTGATCTCGGTGCCGGCCGGCACCGCATCCGACGACGCCCGCCGCTGGACGGTCGTCCGGGACGTCACCGACCGCAAACGCACCGAGGAGATCCTGCGGGGGCTCACCGATCTGACCATGGCCCTGCTGGGGCGCGAGCCGCTCGAGGAGATCCTGACCCGCTCCGCCGCCCACGCCCGCCGGCTGGTGGGCGGGGTGGCCGCCTACGCCGCCACCCTGTCCGAGTCCGGCGCCGAGGTGGTCACCGTGGCCGAG
>JAKAXG010000657.1 GCA_021827225.1 Actinomycetes bacterium
GCCGACGAGCAGGACTCGCTCGACTCGGTGATCAGGGGCCTCAACGCCGAGGAGTGGGCGCGGCCCACCCCGGCCCAGGGCTGGGACGTACGCGACAGCCTCAGCCACCTGTGCTTCTTCGAGGAGGCCGCCGCCCTGTCGGTCCGGGACCCGGCCGCCTTCGTCGAGCACCGGGCCCGGCTACTCGAAGCCATGGGATCGGGCGTGCCGGCCGACGTGGCCCTCGGGCGGCAGATGGCCGAGCCCCTCCAGCTGGTCGAGAGGTGGCGGCGGGCCGGGGCGGACTACATCGCCGCCGTGATCGACGCCGACCGGCGGGCGGCGGCGAGCGGAGAACGGCTGCGCATCGAGTGGTACGGCCCGGCCATGAGCCCGGCCAGCTTCACCACCGCCCGGATCATGGAGACCTGGGCGCACGGCGTGGACATCCGCGACGCTCTCGGGGTGGCCACGGAGCCGACCGGCCGGCTGCGCCACATCTGCCACATCGGCTACGGGGCCCGGGCCTACTCCTTCGCCTCGCACGGCGTCACCGATCCGGGGGACCCGGTGCGGCTGGAGGTGCGGGCGCCGGACGCCAGCGTGTGGAGCTGGGGACCCGACGACGCCGCCGACCGCATCACCGGCCCGGCGCTCGACGTCGCCCTGGTCTTCACCCAACGCCGGCACCGCAGCCGGACGGCGGTGGAGGTGTCCGGGCCCGTGGCCGAGCTGTGGATGTCCATCGCCCAGGCGTTCGCCGGGCCTCCGACCGTCACCGACCCCGACCGCTGAGGGAGCCGAATGCCCGCCCCCGTACTGCCCACAACCGTCGACATCCGGGAGCCCGGGTTCGTCTCCCGCAGGGAGTCCATGGAGGCGCTCCTGGCCAGGGTCGACGAGCTCCTGGCGCAGGCCGCCCAGGGCGGCGGCCCGTCCGCCACCGAACGTCACCGCTCGAGAGGCAAGCTGCCGGTGAGGGAGCGGATCTCCCTGCTCCTCGACCCGGACTCCCCGTTCCTCGAGATCAGCCCGCTGGCCGGCTACTACACCGACTACGCCGTCGGGGGCGGCATGGTGTGCGGCATCGGTGTGGTGGAGGGAACCGAGTGCGTCATCCTGGGCAACGACCCCACCGACCTCGGCGGGGCCATGACCAGCGTGTCCATCCGCAAGCTGATGCGGGCGCTGGAGATCGCCCGGGACAATCGCCTGCCCTACATCCAGTTCGTCGAGTCCGCCGGTGGCGACCTGCGGGGCCTCGGCGCCGGCGACGACCCCGAGGCGGTGATGCGGCGGAACCTCACCCACTTCGCGGAGAGCGGCCGGATGTTCCACGACATCACCGAGCTGTCGGCGCGGGGGATCCCCACCGTGTCGGTGGTGTTCGGCAGCTCGACCGCCGGCGGCGCCTACCAGCCGGGGCTCTCCGACTACAACATCTTCGTCAAGGGCGGGGCCAAGGTGTTCCTCGGCGGCCCTCCCCTGGTCAAGGTGGCCACCGGCGAGGACGCCGGCGACGAGGAGCTGGGCGGCGCGGAGATGCACGCGTCGGTCAGCGGCCTGGCCGACTACCTGGCCGAGGACGAGGTCGACGCCATCCGCATGGCCCGCGACGTGATCGCCCACCTGGCGTGGCGCAAGCTGGGGCCCGGCCCGGTCGACGCCGACCCCGACCCCCCGCTGCACGACCCGGAGGAGCTTCTGGGCATCATGCCCGCCGACCTGCGCAGCCCGGTCGACGCACGGGAGGTCATCGCCCGGGTGGTGGACGGCAGCCGCTTCGAGGAGTTCAAGCCCCGCTACGGGTCGACGCTGGTGACCGGCTGGGCCCGCATCCACGGCTTCCAGGTGGGCATCCTGGCCAACAACGGGGTGCTCTTCTCCGATTCGGCCCAGAAGGCCGCCCAGTTCATCCAGCTGTGCAACCAGGCGTCCACCCCGCTGGTGTTCCTGCAGCACATCACCGGCTACATGGTGGGCAGGGACTACGAGCGGGGCGGGATCGTCAAGCACGGCAGCCAGATGATCAACGCCCTGTCCAACTCCACCGTCCCGCACATAACCGTGATACTCGGGGCCAGCTACGGGGCCGGCAACTACGGCATGGGCGGGCGGGCCTTCGACACCCGGTTCGTGTTCCTCTGGCCCACCGCCAAGATCGCCATCATGGGCCCGAAGCAGATGGCCGGCGTGATGTCCATCGTCCGGCGCGAACAGGCGGCCCGCCGGGGGCGCCCGCTCGACGAGGAGGTGGAGGCGGCCATCACCGCGGCGGTGGAGGAGTTCGCCGAGGCCCAGTCGCTGGGGCTGTACGCCACCGGGCGGGTGGTCGACGACGGGATCATCGACCCGCGCGACACCCGCACCGTCGTGGGCATGGCCCTCTCCGCCTGCCATTCGGCCAAGGTGGAGGGCGCCGCCGGGTTCGGGGTGTTCCGGCTGTGATCGCGACCCTGCTGGTGGCCAACCGGGGCGAGATCGCCCGCCGCGTAGCCCGCACCGCGTCCGCCATGGGCATCCGCACGGTGGCGGTGTACTCCGAGGGGGACCGCGACATGCCCTTCGTCCGGGAGGCGGACACCGCCGTGGCCCTGCCGGGCCGCACCGCGGCGTCGACCTACCTCGACGTCGATGCCCTCATCCGGGCGGCCAAGGAGTCGGGTGCCGACGCCGTGCACCCCGGCTACGGCTTCCTGTCGGAGAACGCCGATTTCGCCCGGGCGGTCGCCGCCGCCGGGCTCACCTGGGTCGGCCCGCCCCCTGAGGTCATCGAGGCCATGGGCGACAAGATGGCCGCCAAGCGGCTGATGGCGGGGGCCGGCGTGCCGGTGCTGCCCACCTGGGATCCCGACGCCCCGCCCGACGGGGCGGCCAGCTTCCCGCTGCTCGTGAAGGCCGCCGCCGGAGGGGGCGGCAAGGGGATGCGGGTGGTGGCCGCCGAGGCCGAGCTGGCCGAGGCGGTGGCCGCCGCCCGCCGGGAGTCGCGGGCCGCCTTCGGCGACGACCGGGTCTTCCTCGAGCGGCTGGTCACCTCGGCCCGCCACGTGGAGATACAGGTCCTGGCCGACGACCACGGCAACGTGGTGCACTGCTTCGAGCGGGAGTGCTCGATCCAGCGCCGCCACCAGAAGATCGTGGAGGAATGCCCCTCCCCCGCCCTCTCCGCCCGACTCCGGGAGGAGATGGGTGCGGCGGCGGTGGCCGCGGCGCGAGCCGTCGGCTACCGCAGCGCCGGGACCGTGGAGTTCGTGGTCGAGCCGGACGGCCGGTTCTTTTTCCTGGAAGTGAACACCCGCCTGCAGGTGGAGCACCCGGTGACCGAGGAGGTGACCGGCCTGGACCTGGTCCGGGAGCAGATCCGCATCGCCGAGGGGCTGC
>JAKAXG010000658.1 GCA_021827225.1 Actinomycetes bacterium
AGCTCCCCGCCCCGGGCGGCCGGGTCCACCGCGGCCCGAACGATGGGGAGGGCGCCGATCGACGCCGGCTGGCCGAAGCCCCCCATGGGCCTGAGCAGGGCGTTGAGCGCGCCGTTGCCGTCGGAGCCGAGGTTGGTGCGGCTGACCCCCGGATGGGCGCCCATCGCCGACACCGGCTGGTCGGCGGCGCGCAGCCGGCGGTCCAGCTCGAAGGCGAACAGGAGGTTCGCCAGCTTGCTCTGGAAGTAGGGGCGCCACCGGTCGTATCCCCTCTTCTCGAACATCAGGTCGTCGAAGCGGACGACACCCACCCGGTGCGCCGGGCTGGACACGGCCACCACCCGGGCTCCGGGCGTGGACATGAGCAGCGGGGAGAGATGGGCGGTGAGGGCAAAATGACCGAGATGGTTGACTCCGAATTGCATCTCGAAGCCGTCCTCGGTGACGGACTGGTCGACGGCCATGACGCCGGCGTTGTTGACCAGGATGTCCAGCCGCTCCGTCCGGGAGGCGATGTCCCCGGCGGCCCTGGCCACCGAGGCCAGCGAGGCCAGGTCCAGCTGCACGACCTCGGCCGCCGGGCCGACCCGGGCCGCGGCCGCCTCCGCCCGCGCCGGATTCCGGCAGGCCATGAGGACCCGGGCCCCGGCTCCGGCCAGCAGCCTGGCCGCTTCCAGGCCCAGGCCCGAGTTGGATCCGGTGACGACCGCCACCTTGGCGTGGAGGGGAGGAATGGCGGTGGCGGTCCATCGGCGCATTTCCCCAAAGTAGGCCGGTAGCCTGAGGCCGACCATGCGTTACGGCACGTCGATCGTCTGCTCGCTGCTCGCGGCGGTCAGCTTCGCGTTCGCCGCCGTGATGCAGCAGGAGTCGACCCAGACGGTCGGCGCGGACAAGTCGCTTCACATCGGGCTGCTGGCCGAGCTGTTCCGGCGGCGCAAGTGGCTGCTCGGCGGCGGGGCCATGCTGGCCGGTTTCGGCCTGCAGGCGGTGGCCCTGTCGTTCGGGCCGGTGGCGGTGGTGCAGCCGATCGTGGTGCTGGAGCTGGCGTTCGCCATCCCGTTCGGCATCTTCCGGAGGTGCCGGCGGGCCGGCCTGCGGGAGTGGGCCGGGATCCTGCTGGTCATGTCCGGCGTGGCCATCTTCCTGTTCTCCGCCGATCCGGCCCGCGGCATCCAGGATCCGGCCACGATCGACTGGATCGAGTCCCTCGTGCCGGTGGCCGGTGTGGCCGTGGCCGCCGTGATAGCCGGGGCGGCCCGCAAGGGCCCGACCCGGGCCATGTTCCTCGGCTCCGCGGCCGGGCTGTCCTTCGGTGTCCTGTCGGTGCTGACCAAGACGGTCACCCACCTGCTCAGCACCGACCTGGTCCGGGCCTTCTACACCTGGCAGGTGTATGTCGCCATCGGCGTCGGGATCGTCGCCCTGGTGGTGTCCCAGAGCGCCTACCAGGCCGGTCCCCTCGCCTACTCCATGCCCTTCGTGGGGGTGCTCGAGCCGCTGGTCGCGGTGGCCATCGGCGACGTCGTGCTGGGCGAGCAGGTCCGCCTGACCGAGGGCCAGTTCATCCTGGAGCTGGCGGCCGCCGCCGTCGCCGTCGCCGGCATCATCCTGCTCACCACCTCCCAGACGGTGCTCAGCATCTACGAGGAGCAGCCCGCCCCCGACCGCGCCGCCGTCGGCTGAGCGCAGCAGCCGTCACCGCCCCCGGTCGGGTCGTAGCCGCCCAACGGGTTCGGGCAGCACCGCCTAGCCGTGAAGGCTGCGCCGGAGGCGCTCGCTGTCCTCCTGTAGAGCCACCAGGAGGTCCGCCAGCTGCCGGCGTCGGTCGATGCTGGCCTGGCGGATGGACGCCAGCTGCTCCGGGAGATCGGGGACCGACCGCTCGAGGAGCCACTCGATGTCGCGCTGGCGGTCCGCCAGGAAACCCTCCAATTCCATGACCCGGTCCTGGGCCGCAGCCGCCGGCAAGAGGGGTGGCTGTTCGAGAACCGGCGAGCCGGCCGGGGCGGCGCTGATGACGAACTGATAGGTGATCCCCTCCGGGTCGGCCTCCAGGTCGCGCACCATCTCGGGGTCGGTCCCCTCGAGCTGGATCTCGGTCGTACCGAAACGGCGGGTCACCCGCGACAGGCCGAACATCGACCACCCCGCCGACGACAGGAGGTCGTCGACCCCCGCCCGGTCGAAGAAGCGGAGGTGGGTGCGGTCCAGAAGCCCGGTGTCGCGGTACTCGAAACGCCCCTGGAGGAGCGCCAGGCGCAGTGACACGTGGGCCACATTCGGCAGGGAGATGACCCCCCAACCCCCGTCGGCCAGGACCCGGGCGACGCCCCTCAGAGTGGCGGCCGGATCGGCGAGATGCTCCAGCACGTCGAGCATGAGCACCACGTCGAACTTCTGCCCGCCGAAGCGCTCCGCCAGATCCAAGGTGTTGAGGTCGGCCACCGCCACGTCCTGGCAGAACCGCCGAGCCGCCTCGGCGGCCACCGGGTCGAACTCCACTCCCCACACCTGGCAGCCCATCCCCTTGAGCACGTCGGCCATGGAGCCGTCGGCCGCTCCCAGGTCCAGGACCCGGGAGTTGGAGGGAACCCGTCCGATGGCCATGACGTGGGCGTCGTTGACCCCGCGCAGGTTGATGTCGGCGGTGTAGCGCGATGCCGGCTCGGCCAACTAGATCCTCCGCAGCAGGCCGTAGACCCGGCGGGCCGGGCGGGCGACACGGAAGAGCTTCGTGGCGTAGATCCTGTTGATCTCGTCCCGCAGAGCGGCATTTTCGCCGGCCAACTCGGCGATCCTGGCCTCCAAGGCGGCGGTTGAGTCACGCGCCGTGCCGTCGATGCCGGCCTGGTTGCGCTCCAGAACCAGCAGTCGCCGGTTGAGCGCGGCCAGGGCCGCCTCCCGCTGCTCCAACTGGCGGCGGGTGTGGCCCAGCTCCGAGCGGAGCCTCCTGATTTCTTCGTTCACGGCTTCCGCCGTCTCACTCAGCATTCGTCCGAACTCCGTGGTCCTAACTCCAAGGCAGGAAGGCGTAGCGCTGCTTCAGCTCCCGGAACAATGTAGGGCTGTCGAGGTTGACCGTCTCCTGGCGGGACCCCGGACGCACCGAGTAGGTGCCGACGAAGCCGGGAACGAACTCCGCCACGTATCCGGCGGCGGCGATGCGTAGCCACAGCTCGTAGTCCTCCCAGCCCAGGAGTCCGAAGTACTGGTCGTAGCCACCCAGCTCCGTGAAGACCGAGCGGCGGATCATGGCCATCGCGTCGATGTAGTTGCTATGGCAGAGCCGCTCCACGTCCCACGGCAGGTGGCTGAGCAGGCCAGGCTCGCCGGACTTGGCGATGATGCCGTAGGAG
>JAKAXG010000022.1 GCA_021827225.1 Actinomycetes bacterium
GATCCACCCGTGGCGGGTGCTGGTAGTCGCTTCTGGTCAGGCTGCGACGCAGGCCCGGTACGACTACGGGGCCGGGAGAGCTGCGATGTGGCTGGGATGACGGGTCGGCCCGTGAGCCGCCGGTGGGTGATTGCCTGGCCGCCTCGGTGGTCATCGACGCCAGGGCACTGACGGCACGGCCGGGCGGCCCAGCGCCAAACAGGCCCGCCGGCCCTACCCGCCGGCGCCCCCCTCCGACTCCGTGAGGCCCTCCGACTCCGTGAGGCGCCGGACCTGCGCCCGCAGCGCCTCCACCTCGGCCTCGAGCACGAGGAGCCGCTTGATCCCGGCCAGGGTGAGGCCCTCGCCGGCCAGCTCGGTGACCCGCTGGATGACGCCGATCTCGGCCCGGCTGTAGCGCCGCTGACCGCCGTCGGAGCGCTCCGGGCACACCAGGTTCTCGCTGTCGAGCCGGCGGAGGAACGCCGGCTGCACGTCGAGCATGGAGGAGACCTGGCCCACCGTGTAGAGGGGGGCGTGGTGGTCGTCGATGGGAAGGGGCACGGTCATTTCACTTCGGGATCTGCACATGAAGCCGTTGCCGGGCGGACCGGATCCGGGCACGCCTCAAACGGCGGGAGGTGGCCGGGACGACACCCGGCCACCTCCAGGGGACTACAGCGACAGGCGCTCAGACGGTGATGGCGTGCTGCGACTCGCCGGACTGGATGGCCACCTTGCGGGGCTTGGCCTGCTCGGCCACCGGGATCTCGAGGCGCAGGACCCCGTCGGTGTACTTGGCGGCGATGTGCTCGGTGTCGAGGCTCTCGCCGAGGAACAACTGCCGGCTGAAGGTGCCGAACGGCCTCTCCGCCACGATCAGCTCCGCGGCCTCGGCGCTCTGGCGTTCCCTCTTGGCGTGGACGGTGAGCACGTTGCGCTCGACGGTCAGGTCGATGGACTCGGCGCTGACGCCCGGCATGTCGAACTCCACCACGAAGGTGTCGCCGGAGCGGAAGGCGTCGATCGGCATGGCGGCCGGTCGGGCCGGCGTCCCGAAGACCTGAGAGGCGAACCGGTCCAGCTCCCGGAACGGATCAGTGCGCATCAACATTTGGTGACCCACTCCTTTCATCTCCTTGAACTTGAAGGCGTAGCGACAGTATAGACACACCGCGAGCAAACCTGCAAGCAGAGTCGGAGGTTTGAGCGGGGCCTGCGGGGTAGCCTCGGGACCGTGGCCTTTCCGGAAGTGAGAATGCGGCGCCTGCGCCGCCACCCCCTGATCCGGGACATGGTGGCCGAGACGACGTTGCGCCCCTCGGACCTCATCGCCCCCCTGTTCGTGCGTGAGGGCATCGACCAACCGCAGCCCATCACCTCCCTGCCCGGCGTCGTTCAGCACACCGTAGAGAGCCTGGTCAAAGAGGCCCGCCGGCTGAGCTCCCTCGGCATCCCCGCCCTGGTGCTGTTCGGGGTGCCGACCCGCAAGGACCCGACCGGCAGCGGCGCCTCGGATCCCGACGGCATCGTGCAGGTGGCGCTGCGCCGGCTGGCCGACGAGCTGTCGGGTCAGATGGTGCTCATCGCCGACCTGTGCCTGGACGAGTACACCGACCACGGGCACTGCGGCATCCTCGACGCCCGGGGGGGCGTGGACAACGACCTGACCCTCGACCGCTACCGCGCCGTCGCCCTGGCCCAGGCCCGCGCCGGGGCCGACATGGTCGCCCCCTCCGGGATGATGGACGGCCAGGTCGCCGCCATCCGGGCCGCCCTCGACCACGGCGGGTTCGCCGACGTGGCCATCCTGGCTTACGCGGCCAAGTACGCCTCGGCGCTGTACGGGCCGTTCCGTGACGCCGTCGACGTGTGCATCGCCGGCGGGGGTGACCGCAAGGGCTACCAGCAGGACCCCCGTAACATCCGGGAGGCGCTGCGCGAGATCGACCTCGACGTGCAGGAGGGCGCCGACATGGTGATGGTCAAGCCGGCGCTGGCCTACCTCGACGTCATCGCCGCCGCCCGGTCCCGGCTCGACGTCCCCATCGCCGCCTACCACGTGAGCGGCGAGTACTCCATGATCAAGGCGGCCGCCGAGCGGGGGTGGATCGACGGTGCGGCCGTGGCCCTCGAGCACACCGTCGCCATAAAGCGGGCCGGGGCCGACATGATCCTCACCTACCTGGCCGGCGAGCTGGCCGAGATGCTTCATGGCTGAGAGCGCTACCAGCCGGTCGGAGAGGCTGTTCGAGCGGGCCCAGCAGGTGACGCCGGGCGGGGTGAACTCGCCGGTGCGGGCGTTCCGGTCGGTGGGAGGCACCCCGTACTTCGTCGAGCGGGGCGAGGGGGCCTACGTATGGGACGTGGACGGCAACCGCTACATCGACTTCGTCCAGTCCTACGGCGCGTCCATCCTCGGCCACGCCCACCCGAAGGTGATCGAGGCGGTCCGGGCGGCCGCCGGGGACGGCACCAGCTTCGGCGCCCCGACCGAGCGGGAGGTGCTGCTGGCCGAGCAGATCACGGAGCGGGTGCCCGGCTGCGACCAGGTGCGGCTGGTGAGCAGCGGCACCGAGGCGGCCATGTCGGCGGTCCGCCTGGCCAGGGGGGCGACCGGGCGGGACCGGGTGGTGCTCTTCTCCGGCTGCTACCACGGTCACAGCGACGGGCTGCTGGCCGGCGGCGGCAGCGGTGTGGCCACCCTCGGGTTGCCGGCGTCGGCCGGGGTCACCAAGGCCGCGGTGGCCGACACCCTGGTGGTGCCCTACAACAGCGTGCCCCGCCTCGAGGGCGACGAGGCCTGCGTCATCGTGGAGCCGATCGCCGCCAACATGGGGCTGGTACCCCCGCAGCCGGGTTTCCTGGAGGGCCTCCGGGCGGAGTGTGACCGGGTGGGGGCGCTCCTCGTCTTCGACGAGGTCATCACCGGGTTCCGCCTGGCCTACGGCGGGGCGGCCGAGGTGACCGGGGTGGACCCCGACCTGTGGTGCTTCGGGAAGGTGATCGGCGGCGGCCTGCCGCTCGCCGCGTTCGGCGGCCGGCGCCAGGTCATGGAGCAACTGGCTCCGGTGGGGCCGGTCTACCAGGCGGGGACCCTGTCGGGGAACCCGCTGGCCACCGCCGCCGGGCTGGCGGTGCTGTCGCTTCTGGACCGGTCGTCCTACACCGAGCTGGCGGCCCGGGTGGGCCGGTTCGGGGCCGGCCTGGCGGCGGTCCTCGGTGGGGGAGTGCAGGTGCCCGTCGCCGGTCCCCTGCTCGGGGTGTTCTTCGCCGATTCTCCGGTGACCGACTACGACGGCGCCGTGCGCTCTGCCGCCACCGGCCTCTACCCGGGCCTGATGCACGGCCTGCTCGACCGGGGCGTGGCCATCGCCCCCGGCGCCTACGAGGTGCTGTTCCCCAGCCTGGCCCACAGCGACGACGACTACGAGCGGGCGGTGGCCGCCTTCGCCGAGGCGGCGGCGGGCGCGAGGCCCTAGCAGCCGCGGGCAGCGCCGTCCATCGTGGCGTCGCGACCGCCACGCCCTGCCGGTGCATACCCCGACCGGCGGGGCCCCGTGTGGGGTATCCTCCCGCTCCGTGAGCGACGCCGACCAGAGCGTCCCCTCCGGGACCGTGGTTCGCAACGGTGCCCGACAGAGGGCCTGTCTCGTCCTGGGCGGCCTGAGCGCGGCGGTGGCCGTCATGTGGTTGGTCAGCGCGTTCGTCTTCCCCCGGCCGGGGGCCCACATCGAGATGATGGTGATCTTCCTCGCCGTGGCGGCCTATGCCTACTACTCGTCACGGGCGTGCGTCGTGGTGTCGGAAAGCGCCGTCACGGTGCGTAACCCGTTGCGGCGGGCGACCGTGCCCACCGACCAGGTTTCGGGCTTCGACGTCGAGTCCCATTTCACCGGTCAGACCGGCAACCGGACCAGCGTGGTGTGGCTGCGCCGCACCACCGGCAAGTCGGTGCGCTGCATGGGCGCCTCGAGCCTCAGCAACTACCGGGAATGCGTGAAGACGGCGCAGCGGCTGAACGCTGCGCTCGGGCGCGCCGACCGGCCGATGTTGGGGTCGCGCCACGCCCAGCAGGCGCTGGTCGACGCCCAGAACTACGCAGCTGGCCTCGGCAAGACACCGCAGGAGCTGACGGCGGAGGAGTGGGACGGCTTCATGCGCGAGCGGGGCGCCGGCTCCTAAGCGGCCGCCTCGGGGACCAGGCGGGACAGGCGGGCCAGCGCCCGGTAGGCGGCCTCGGCCGGCCCCAGCTCGTCGGGCCGCAGGATGTTGGCCATGATGCGCAGCACCCACTCCATCATGCTCCGGCTGCGCATGCCGGTGCTCACCAGCACCTTCATGAGCTCCGGGTGGCCGATGACGCGGACAAAGGCCCGGGCCACCTTGTAATACAGGGCGTACTCGTCCTGCAGCCTCTTCTCGTAGCTCGACAGGGCCATCCCGTCGTCGCTGGTCAACGCCAGGTCCACCGCCTCGGCGGCGAAACGGCCCGACTCGTAGGCGTAGGCGATCCCCTCCCCGTTGAACGGGTTGATGGTGCCGCCGGCGTCGCCCACCACCAGCCACGTCGGCCCCGAGTGGGGACCCACGGACAGGCCCATCGGCAGCCGGCCGCCGGTCGCCGGCCCGCAGGAGGTCTCCGGGCGGATGTCCCACGACGCCGGCGCGTACTCGGCGAAGCTCTGAAGGAGGTGGGTGGTGTTGACGGCCTTCCACTGGTTGAAGGTGGACAGCAGCCCCACCCCGACGTTGATCCGCCCGTCGCCGACCGGGAAGATCCAGCCGTAACCGGGCAGCACGTTGCCGGCCTTGTCCCGGATGTCCAGCCAGCTGTCGATCCACGGCTCGTCGTGGCGCGGCGACGTCCAGTAGCCCCGGATGGCCATGCCGAGCGGGTAGGCGCGGTTCCGGGCGGTGCCCAGGCTGCGGCCGAAGCGGGAGTTGGCCCCGTCGGCCACCACCGTGTAGCGGGCCCGCACCTCGACGGGGGTGCCGTCGCCGCCCTTGGCCCTGACCAGCGCCCCCTTGACCAGCCCGCCCTCGGTCAGCGGCTCGACCGCCTCCGTGCCGTCCCACACCGTGGCCCCGGCCTTGGCCGCCCGCTCGGCGACCAGGGCGTCGAGATCCTTGCGGGTGATCACGTAGCCGTACTGGGGCAGGGTGGGATGGCCGGGCCAGGTCAGCTCGAGGGTGCGGCCGAAGCCGTGCGAGCGCAGCCCGGAGTAGCGGTGCCCGGCGCCGGCCAGCTCCTCCGCCAGGCCCATGTCCTCGAGCTGGCGGACCGAGCGGGGGGTCAGGCCGTCGCCGCAGGTCTTCTCCCGGGGGTAGGTCTTCTTCTCCACCAGCACCACGTCGTGGCCGGCGGTCGCCAGCCAGTACGCGCACGCCGATCCGGAGGGCCCGCCGCCCACGACCAGGACGTCACACGTGCGGGGGCCCACGGGAGTCGGGTCATTCATGGCCTCCGACGATACCGGACCGTCCGGGCTACCCCTCCCGGGCCGGCCGGACGGTCCCCTCGACTGGCGGGCATCCGCCCCCCTGGCGGTAGCATCCGGTTCGTGGAGCAGTACCTGCCTCTTTTGCTTCTGCTCGTCCTGGTTGCCCTCTTCGCCGGCGGATCGGCGGCCGCGTCGCGCCTTTTGGGCCCGAAGCGGCCCACCGCCGCCAAGGAGGGTCCCTACGAGTCGGGCATCGCCCCGCGCTACCGGTTGGCGGCCCGCTTCCCGGTCCGCTTCTACCTGGTGGCGATGATCTTCATCATCTTCGACATCGAGGTGATCTTCCTGTACCCGTGGGCGGTGATGTACCACCAGCTGTCGACCTTCGGGCTGGCGGAAATGGCGGCCTTCGCCGTGGTGGTGTTCATCGCCTTCGCCTACCTCGTTTCCAACGGCGCCCTCGACTGGGGGCCGCGCCAGCGGCGCGGTGGTCGGGCGTCGGTTCAGCTGGCCCGCAGCACGACTTCCACGGTCCGGCGGGTGCCGCGGCCGGTGGAACTGGTCAACGGGCCGGCGCCGCGCCCGATCGACGGCTCCGAGGGGGGACGCACCTACTCCGAATCGCCCTACGAGACCGCCGCGGAGCCGGCCGGCCGGCGGGCCTGAAGCGCTTGAACAGCCTCACCAGCGCAATAGGAGACCGACATGGGTCTTGAGAACCTCCAGCACAACTTCCTCACCGGAACCCTCGAGGGCATGGTCAAGTGGGCGCGGGCATCCAGCTCCTGGGGCGCCAACTTCGGGCTGGCCTGCTGCGCCATCGAGATGATGGCCACCGGTGCCGCCAACTTCGACCTGGCCCGCTTCGGCATGGAGGTGTTCCGGGCCTCGCCCCGCCAGGCCGACGTCATGATCGTGGCCGGCCGGGTCAGCCAGAAGATGGCCCCGGTGCTGCGCCAGGTCTACGACCAGATGATGGAGCCCAAGTGGGTGATCTCCATGGGGGTGTGCGCCAGCACCGGCGGGATGTTCAACAACTACGCCGTCGTGCAGGGAGTCGACCAGATCGTGCCCGTCGACGTGTACGCCCCCGGCTGTCCTCCGGGACCGGAGACCCTCATCCACTCCATCCTCACCCTGCACCAGAAGATCCGTAACGGCGAGATCACCCGCCGGGCGTCGGGCGGCCCCGGCGCCGGCATCCACCTCGACTCGTCCACCGTGCGCCAGCCCATCCGGGTTCGCGTCTCATGAGCGACACCCAGGGCGGCGGGGGACAGGAGAAGGACAACCAGCAGGCCCCCAACCCGGCCGGTACACCGGAGGCCACCGCCGGTGGCAACCCGGACCGCCCGGCGGAGGCCAACCAGCAGGCCCCCAACGACGCGCCCGGAGCGCCGTCGGCCACCCCGGGGGCTTCGGCGCCGAGCGGCCAGACGAGCGGCGGCCACGGCGCCCCCCCCGGCAGCGAGCGGCTCACCACCGAAGAGGCGCGCGCCGAGATGGAAGGGCGCGGCGAGACCGGTGAGGGAGGCACGACCGGTCACCGGATGTGGCACGGCTGTCCGGTGGACGAGTCGTCCGGCGCCACCGTGGTGCACTGCAACCGGGAGCGGTACCGGGATCTGTGCCGCGGCCTGAAGGGCGACGGCTACGCCATGCCCGTCGGCGTCACCGGCGTGGACTACCTCACCCACCCCGGCCGGGTCCTGCCCGACGGGATCCGCCCCGAGCGTTTCGAGGTCGTGCTGGAGCTGGTGAACCTGGCCGCCCACAAGCGGGCCCGGGTGCGCTGCCAGGTGCCGGCCGCCGACCCCACCGTGGCCAGCGTGTACGAACTGTGGCCGGGCGTGGAGGCCCACGAGCGCGAGACCTACGACATGTTCGGCGTCCGCTTCGACGGCCACCCGGACATGACCCGCATCCTGATGCCCGACGACTGGGAGGGCCACCCCCTCCGCAAGGACTACGACACCGGGCACATCCCCATCCGATTCAAAGAGGCGCCCTGATGAGCGACTTCATGCCGCGAGGCCATGTGACAGATCCGGTCAGCGTCGCTTGGACGGTGACCGGATGAGCGACGACACCAACCCCGCCGACGACGTCCAGCCGGGCGCCGCGACCGGCCGCAAGGTCAGCCTGGTGAACCGCCTTCTCGGCCGGGCCACCCCCGGCGGCGCCGAGATCAACGAGATGCTCTCGGTGAAGACCGACGAGCGGCGCCAGGAGATGCAGCCCCGCTCCCGGACGACCAACCAGGAGCTGGAGCTGGAGTCCGGCGCCGTGCTGCGCCTGCCCGAGGGGGTGCAGCTCGACACCGCGGACGTGGACATCGAGTACCCCGAGGACGAGAGCATGATCCTCAACCTCGGGCCGTCCCACCCGTCCACTCACGGGGTGCTACGGGTGATGGTGGAGATCGACGGCGAGCAGATCCTGCGGTCCAAGCCGGTGATCGGCTACCTCCACACCGGGATGGAGAAGACCGGCGAGGAGCTGATGTACCACCAGGGGTGCACCAACGTCACCCGGATGGACTACCTGTCGCCGTTCTTCAACGAGCTGGGCTTCTGCCTCAGCGTCGAGCATCTCCTCGGCGTGCAGATCCCGCCCCGGGCGGTGTGGATCCGGATGCTCATGTGCGAGCTGAACCGGATCAGCTCCCACTTCCTGTGGCTGGCCACCAACGGCGCCGACATCGGCGCCATCAACATGCTGGTGTACGGCTGGCGGGAGCGGGAGATGATCCTCGCCTTCTTCGAGAAGGTGACCGGCCTGCGCATGAACCACAACTACTTCCGTCCCGGGGGTGTGGCCGCCGACCTCCCCGACGGCTGGCGCGACGACGTGCTGGCCCTGTGCGAGGCCATCCCCAAGCGGATGGACGAGTACGACCGGCTGCTCACCGGCCAGCCCATCCTCCAGAACCGGCTGCAGGGGGTCGGACCGCTCGACGCCGACACCGCCATCAGCCTGGGGATCACCGGGCCGCTGCTGCGCTCCACCGGGGTGGCCTGGGACCTGCGGCGCGACTCGCCGTACCTGGCCTACGACGAGGTGGACTTCGACGTCATCGTCGGCACCAACGGCGACTGCTGGGACCGCTACGCCATCCGCTTCAACGAGATCCGCGAGTCGGTCCGCATCATCCACCAGATCGTCGACATGATGCCGCCGGGCGACTACCGGGTGCAGGACAAGAAGGTCACCCCTCCGCCGCGCAGCCGCATCGACGAGTCCATGGAGGCGCTGATCCACCACTTCAAGCTCTACACCGAGGGGTTCCGCGTCCCGCCCGGCGAGGCCTACGTGCCGGTCGAGAGCCCCCGCGGGGAGAGCGGCTGCTACATCGTCTCCGACGGCACGGCCAAGCCCTACCGCATGCACATGCGGGCGGCCAGCTTCGCCAACCTGCAGTCGATGGCCCACATGGCCCGCGGCGCCCTCATCGCCGACGCCATCGCCATCGTGTCCACCATCGACCCCGTCCTCGGGGACGTGGACAGATGAGCCGCTTCTCGAACCGGGCCGTTTGGACCGCGCCGGTCGCTATGGGCAAGGATCGGGCGTGCCTCGGCTGAACCCGGACAACCTCCAGCGGGCGCGCGACCTCATCGCCGTCTACCCCGAGCCCCGCTCGGCGCTCATCCCCATCCTCCACGTCCTGCAGGAGCAGGACGGCTACCTGACCGAGGAAGGGATGAACCACGTGGGCGAGCTGATGGGCCTCACCGCCGCCGAGGTGCGGGGCACCGCCTCGTTCTACGACATGTTCCACTTCGAACCGGTCGGCAAGTACCTGGTGGCCGTCTGCACCAACATCGCCTGCATGTTGCAGGGCGCCTACCGCCTGCTCGAGCACGCCGAGGAGCGCCTCGGGGTCGCCCCCGGGGGCACCACCACCGACGGGCTGTTCACCCTGGAGGACGCCGAGTGCCTGGCGCTCTGCGGCAACGCCCCGTGCGTGACCGTCAACTGGCGCTTCTTCGGCGACGTCGACCTCGAGGCTTTCGACTCGCTCATCGACGATCTCCGCGCCGGCCGGCTCGACGAGGAGGTCCCTCCCCACGGGACGCTCAGCCGGGTCCGCCGCAGCGTCGGCCTCCAGGCCACGCCCATCCACCTGTCCCAGCAGGCGGCAACCGCCGGTGACGGCGCCACCGACCGGGTGAACACCGCCGCCGCCCGGGCCGGCCAGACGGCCCCCCAGGCCGGCACCGCCGCCCCGGCCCCCGGCCCCGGCACCAGCCTGGACCTGTCCACCAGACGCAGCACCGCCGCCACCAACGTCGTAGACGCCGCCCACCTGGAGGGCAAGTAGCCGTGCCCCTCACCGACGCCCCCAAGATCGTCACCCGCCGGCTCCACCAGCCGCGCTCGTGGACCCTCGAGTCCTACCTCGGCGACGGCGGCTACCAGGGCCTGCGCAAGGCCCTGACCATGACCCCCCAGGCCATCCACGACTCCGTGAACACCGCCAACATCCTGGGCCGGGGCGGCGCCGGCTTCGAGGCCGGCCGCAAGTGGGGCATGCTGCGCAAGGCGTCGCCGGTGTATCTCACCATCAACGGTGACGAGAGCGAGCCGGCCACCTTCAAGGACCACGCCCTCATCGAGGGTGACCCCCACCAGCTGATCGAGGGTGCCGTCATCTGCGCCTACGTGATCGGCGCCTCACAGGTGTTCCTCTACGTGCGCGGCGAGTTCCCCCTCGCCATCGAGCGCCTGCAGGCGGCCCTCAACGAGGCCTACGCCTACGGGGCGGTGGGGGAGCGCATCTTCGGCAGCGACTTCTCCGTCGACGTGGTCGTGCACCCCGGTGCCGGCGCCTACATCTGCGGCGAGGAGACCGCCCTGCTCGAGAGCCTGGAGGGCAAGAGGGGCTATCCGCGCATCAAGCCGCCCTTTTTCCCGGCGGTCATGGGCCTATACGGCGCGCCCACGATCGTCAACAACGTCGAGACCGTCTCCAACCTGCCCTGGGTCATGCTGAACGGCGGGGACGACTTCGCCGCCCTCGGCGAGGGCCGCTCCAAGGGCACCAAGCTGCTGGCCCTGGCCGGCCACGTGAAGCGCCCCGGCAACTACGAGTTGGAATGGGCCAAGGTCACCTTCCGGGACCTGATCTTCGACCCCCGCCTCGGTGGTGGCATCAGGGATGACAACGAGCTGAAGGCCATCATCCCCGGCGGGGTGTCGTCACCGTGGATCGGCCCCGAGCACCTGGACGTGTCGCTCTCCAACGAGGCCATCGCCGGCATCGGCTCCATGGCCGGCTCCGGTTCGGTGATCCCGATGGACCACACCGCCTGCATGGTCCGGGCGGCGTGGCGCATCGTCAGGTTCTTCCACCGGGAGTCCTGCGGGCAGTGCACCCCCTGCCGGGAGGGCGGCGGCTGGCTGGAGAAGGTCCTCGAGCGCATAGAGGCGGGACAGGGCCGGGAGGCCGACCTGGACCTGCTCATGGACATCTGCGACAACATCTCCCCGGGCGTGACCTGGCCCCCGGCGCAGACGACCATCTGCGTGCTGGGGCCGTCCATGCCCCCCTCCGTGGCCGCCGGCCTGCGCATGTTCAAAGACGAGTACCTCGCCCACATCCGCGACGGCCGCTGCCCCTTCCCCCCCGATCGTCTGCCCCGGAGGCTGACCCGTGTCTGAAGCAAGCTCCGCTACGGGGGCGGCGCCGGCCAACGAGGTGCCGGTGCGCCTGACCAAGCGGCCGCTCGTAACCGAGAGCGCAGTAGGTACCCCGCCCCCCAACCCCAGCGGCGAGGGGACCGTCACCATCACCATCGACGGCCGCCAGGTGCAGGTCAAGGCCGGCCAGTGGATCATCGACGCGGCCGACGAGGTCGGCGTCTACATCCCCCGGTTCTGCTACCACCCCCGCATGAAGCCGGTGGGCATGTGCCGCATGTGCCTGGTCGAGGTGGAGGGCCCCCGGGGCGCCACGCTGATGCCGGCGTGCTACAACCCGGTCAGCGACGGGATGGAGATCCGCACCAAGAGCGAGAAAGCGGTCAAGGCCCAAGAAGGGGTCCTCGAGTTCCTGCTGGTCAACCACCCGCTGGACTGCCCGGTCTGCGACAAGGGGGGCGAGTGCCCCCTCCAGGACCAGACGCTCACCTACGGCCCGGGCGAGAGCCGGTTCGTGGAGGAGAAGCGCCACTGGGAGAAGCCCATCGCCATCTCCGAGCTGGTGTACCTGGACCGGGAGCGCTGCATCCAGTGCGGCCGGTGCGTCCGCTTCGCCGACGAGGTGGCCGGCGACCCGCTGATCGATTTCGCCGAGCGCGGTGACAAAACCGAGGTGGCCACGTTCCCGGGCCAGCCGTACTCCTCCTACTTCAGCGGCAACGTGGTGCAGATCTGCCCGGTCGGCGCCCTGTTGTCCAAGCCCTACCGGTTCAAGGCCCGGCCCTGGGACCTGGAGCAGGTGGAGAGCACCTGCACCAACTGCGCGGTGGGCTGCCGCACGGCGGTGCAGTCGAGCTCCAACCAGATCAGCCGCCTGATCGGCGTCGACTCTGACCCGGTCAACTGGGGCTGGCTCTGTGACAAGGGCCGCTTCGGTTACCCCGCCGCCACCGGGGCCAACCGCCTGTCGGTCCCCATGGTGCGCGAGGGCGACGAGCTGGTCGAGACCAGCTGGGGTCAGGCGCTGGCCCGGGCCGCCGCCGGCCTGGCCGCGGCCAAGAGGGCGGGCGGGGGCCGGTCCATCGGCATCATCGGGGGCGCCCGGCTGCCGAACGAGGACGCCTACGTGTGGTCCAAGGTGGCCCGCATGGTCCTCGGCACCGACAACGTCGACGCCCAGCTCGGCGACGGCGTACCGGCCGAGACCATCCTGGGCCTGCCCCGGGCCACCATCGACCAGGCCGCCGCCGCCCCGCTGGTGATCACGGTCGGCCCCGACATCAAGGACGAGCTGCCCGTCCTTTACCTCCGTCTCCGCCACGCGGTGCGGGAGCGGGGCATGCAGCTGGTGGAGCTGACCCCGGCCCCGACCGGCCTCACCCCCTACGCCGCCGAGACGGCGGTCTACCGGCCCGGCGAGGTCGCCTCCGTCGCCGCCGCCATCACCAGCACCAGCCCGGTGACCGGCGACGTCGCCGGCGTGGCCCGCGAGACGCTCGAGTCGATCCGTGCCCATGTCGAGAGAGCAGGAAAAATGACCACCCCGGGCGCGCCCTCGGTGGTCGTGATCCTGGGCCGTCCCTCCCTGGCCGAGTCGGAGAGCCAGGTGGCGGCCGCCGCCCGGATACTGGCCGCTCTCCCGGATGCGGCTTTCCTCTCCGCGCTGCGCCGCGGCAACGTCAACGGGGCCCTGGACTTCGGTCTGGCCCCCGGGGTCCTGCCCGGGCGGGTCGGCCTGGAGGAGGGCCGGGAATGGTTCGAGTACCACTGGGGCGCTCCGCTGCCCGAGTCGCGCGGTGCCGGCACCACCACCATGCTGGCCGACGGGGCCCGGGGCCGCCTGGGCGCTCTGGTCCTGGTGGGAGCCGATCCCATCGCCGACCACCCCGACGCCGGTGCCGCCCTGCGCGGCGTGGTGGGCGCCCGCTTCGTGGTCGCCATCGACACCCACCTAACCGAGTCGGCCCGCCGGGCCGACGTGGTCCTGCCCGCCGCCGCGTGGGCCGAGCGGCGGGGGACGTTCACCAACATCGAGGGCCGCATCACCTGGCTGAGCCAGCTGGTCACCGAGCACGGGGTGGCCTGGCCGGACTGGATGATCGCCGCCGAGCTGTCCGCCCGCCTGGGGGTCAACCTGGCGTTCACCCGCCTGGAGGACATCTGGGCGGAGATCGAGCGGGTGTCCCCGCTGCACCACGGCGTCCCGTACGAGGTGCTGAGCGGCCTTCGGGCCCGCGACGGTGTGGTCGTGCCCGCCGACCCGGCGGCGCTGGCCGCTCCGGCCCTGCCCCGCCCGCTGGACCCGATGGCCGACCCGGGCATCGCCTCCGCCGAGCTGCACAAGATCGCCCCGAGCGCCCTGCTGGTCGTCTCGGTCGACATGGAGGCCGAAGAGGGGAGCGAGGACCGCTCCGAGAAGGTCGCCTACCCGGCCCCGCCGGCGTCGGGCGCCACCGGGGAGGACGTGCCCGGCGTGCCCCCGTTCCTGGGTCTGCCGCCGGTGCCCGCCCCCAACGGGGACGGCGCCCTCGGTGAGGGCCTCCGGCTGGTGTCGCGGCGCACCATGTGGGACGGCGGCACCCAGGTCCAGGCGTCCAGCCACCTGGCCGGCCTGGCCCCCGAGCCCACCGTCCGGCTCCACCCCGGAGTGCTCGCCGAGCTGGGCGTCGCCCACGGGGAGAAGGTCCGGGTCCGCTCGACCCGCGGCTCGCTCATCGTGGCCGCCGCCGCCGACCCGGCCGTCCCGTCGGGGACCGCGGTGATCCCCTGGAACCTGCCCGGCGGGCGGGCCGGCGACCTGATCGACGCCTCCAGCCGGGTGACCTACGTGACCGTCACCGACGCTTCGGGAGGTGCCGACTGATGAGCGCGTTGATCTACCCCCACGGCGATCCGCTCTTCGCCCACGGTCTGACCCTGGCCGTGTGGATCATCCTGCTGGTGAAGGTCGTGGTGGTCTTCGTCATCGTTCTCGTCTCGGTGCTCTTCATGGTCATGTACGAGCGCAAGGCGGTGGCCTGGCTGGGCGTGCGCTACGGGCCCAACCGGGCCGGACCCAACGGGTGGCTGCAGTCCCTGGCCGACGGCACCAAGCTGCTGTTCAAGGAGGCCTTCACCCCCCGCACGGCGGACAAGTTCGTCTACAAGCTGGCGCCGTATCTGATGCTGCTGCCGGTGATGATCACCTTCGCCATCGTGCCCATCGGCGGGACCATCACCATCGCCCACCACACCACCGAACTGCAGCTGGCCGACCCGCCGTGGGGCATCCTGTTCATGCTGATGATGTCCGGCCTGGCCGTCTACGGCGTGATCCTCGCCGGATGGTCCTCCGGCTCCAAGTACCCCCTCCTCGGGTCGGTGCGGGCCAGTGCCCAGATGGTCTCCTACGAGGCCGTGCTCGGCCTCACCACCGCCACCGTGGTGCTGGTCACCGGTTCGCTGCACACCAGCGCCATCGTGGCCGCCCAGCACGGCGGCTTCCTCTACCGGTGGAACATCATCCACACGGCGGTCATACCGTTCATCCTGTTCTCGGTGGCCATCACCGCCGAGATGACCCGGGCCCCGTTCGACCTGGTGGAGGCCGAGGAGGAGCTGTCGGGCGGCTACAACCTCGAGTACTCGTCCATCGACTTCGCCTGGTTCTACCTGGCCGAGTACGCCGCCCTGGTCACCAACTCGGCCCTGATCACCACCCTGTGGCTGGGCGGCCCCGACGGCCCGTCGATCGCCGGTAACTCCATCGGGCCGTTCTGGTTCACCCTCAAGGTCCTGATACTTCTCTACATCTTCGTGTGGATCCGGGCCACGCTGCCCCGCCTGCGCTACGACCAGCTGATGGACCTCGGCTGGAAGCGGATGATCCCCGCCGCCCTGGCCATGCTGATGATCGTGGCCGGCTTCCAGGCGACCAACAACGTCTCGGGCAGCGGGATCGGCCACTGGCTGGCCCAGCGGGAATGGGGCCTGGCCGCCATCGGAGGCGCCCTGGTCCTCATCGCCCTCCTGGTGCGGGCCATCGACGTCGGCCGGGAGGCCACCGAGGTGGAGATCGCCCAGGAGGCCCGCATGGCCGCTGACGGCTCGGGAGGTCGACCATGAGCTTCTTGGACTTCTTCAAAGGCTTCGTCGTCACCGGCAAGGTGCCGCTGAAGCCCAAGGTCACCGTGCAGTACCCGGAGGAGAAGCGCCCCAAGCCGGAACGCTTCCACGGCCGTCACGTGCTGAACCGCTACGAGGACGGCATGGAGAAGTGCATCGGCTGCGAGCTGTGCGCCGGCGTGTGCCCGGCCCGCTGCATCTACGTGCGCGGCGCCGACAACCCTCCGGACGCCCCCGTCTCGCCGGGCGAGCGCTACGGGTTCGTCTACGAGATCAACTTCCTGCGCTGCATCCACTGCGACATGTGCGTGGAGGCCTGCCCGACGGAGGCGATCACCGAGTCGAAGCTGTTCGAGTTCTCCTTCGCCAACCGCGAGGACGCCATCTACACCAAGGCCGAGCTGCTCGTCGACGACGAGGGACTGCCCCGCCAGCTCCCCTGGGAGGACTGGAAGCCCGGCGACGACCGCAACACCTCGGCGTGGGTGAGAGCCACCAGCCCGGCCGGCGACGCCGACATGGAGGGCCGGGCGCTGTGGTCCGGTGAGCTGGGCTACGGCGTGCGGCCGGCCCAGCGCGGCCAGAGCGACGACACGTCGGCGGACTACCCGGCGGACCAGGACCTGTCGGTGCGGGAGATGATCTCCGCCGCCCTGCGGGGCGTGGACGTCAGCGACCGCCGGCCGGTCCGGGGCGGGGGGGACAGCTGATGCTGGCCACCGTCCTCCTCGCCGCCGCCCGCACCCCCCTCGGCCAGGCCTCCGACTGGGCCGTGTTCCTCGTCGGGGCGGCCATGATCCTGATGGGGGCGTTCGGGGTCATCCTGCTGCGCAACCCGGTGCACTGCGCCCTGATGCTGGTGATCACCCTGATCGGCGTCACCTTGGAGTTCATCGACCAGAGCGCCGACTTCCTGGCGGCGGTGCAGATCATCGTCTACGCCGGGGCCATCGTCATCCTGTTCCTGTTCGTGATCATGTTCCTCGGGGTCGACCGCAAGGAGG
>JAKAXG010000659.1 GCA_021827225.1 Actinomycetes bacterium
CGGGCGATGGTCATCTTGTGGACCTCGTCGGGCCCGTCGGCGATGCGCAGGGTCCGCATGTGCCCGTACATCTCGGCCAGCGGGAAGAACTGGGTGACGCCGGCGGCGCCGTGGACCTGGATGGCCCGGTCGATCACCTTGAGCGCCATGTTGGGCACGGCCACCTTGATGCCGGAGATCTCGGTCGCGGCCGCCTTGTTGCCCACGGTGTCCATCAGGTGGGCGGTGCGCAGGACGTACTCCCTCGCCATGTCGATCTCGATGCGCGACTCGGCGATCCAGTCCTGGATGAGCCCCTTGTGGACCAGCAGGGTGCCGAAGGTCGACCGCTCGAGGGACCGGCGCACCATGTACTCGAGCGCCCGCTCGGCGACGCCGATGGCCCTCATGCAGTGGTGGATGCGCCCGGGGCCGAGCCGGGCCTGGGAGATGGCGAACCCGCCGCCCTCCTCGCCGAGCAGGTTCTCCGCCGGCACCCTGACGTCGTTGAATATGACCTCGGGATGGCCGCCGCGGTCGACGTAGCCGAACACGTGCGGGGTCCGGCCGAAGGAGATCCCGGGGGTGTCCTTGGGCACGACGATCATCGACTGCTGAAGGTGGCTGGCGGCGTCGGGATTGGTCTTGCCCATCACCACGAACACCTTGCACCGCTCGGCCAGGGCCCCGGAGCTGAACCACTTGGTGCCGTTGAGCACGTAGTGGTCGCCGTCGCGCCGGATGCGCAGCGAGATGTTGGTGGCGTCGGACGACGCGGAGTCGGGCTCGGTCATGCAGAACGCCGAGCGGATCTCCCCCTCTAGTAGCGGGGCCAGCCACCGCTGCTTGACGCTCTCGGATCCGTAGAGGTTGAGGATCTCCATGTTGCCCGTGTCCGGCGCCGAGCAGTTGAGGGCCTCGGAGGCGAAGGTCACCTTGCCCAACTGCTCCGAAACGGGGGCGTAGTCGACGTTCGACAGCTTGGTCCCCGGGGCGTCGGGGGCCAGGTGGGGCAGGAACAGGTTCCACAGTCCCCTCTCCCGGGCCGCCGCCTTCAGCTTGTCCATGATCGGGGGGTAGCCGTTGGGGCCGACCTCTTCCCGCTGCTCGTGGTACTCGACCTCGTTGGGATAGATGTGGTCGTCCATGAAGGACCTGACCGCGTCCTGCATGGCCTTACCCGCCGAGGTGAATTCGTACGGCATCCGCTTCTCCCTCCAGAACCGTGGCGTCGTCACTCTATTTGATGCTGATGTCAAAATCGACAGCGTCGGCGGCTGCCGCCGATCTCAGGCGTAGGCTCCGTGACCGCGACCCTCGTCGGCCAGTGCGGCCATGTGGGTGCCATCGAGGTAGTAGCGGCGCGCCCAGATCCCGGTGGCCCGTTCGTCTCCCACGGGCATCCGCCACGTCGACACCCGCGCCGAGGCCATGGACACGGCGATGAGGGCACGGGGCTGGTCGATCGTGTCGTCCACGTAGGCATCCGCCGCCTCCTCGGGCACGTACCTCTTGGCGATGCGGCGGTACAGGTCCCGCCACTCGTCGTCCTCGCCCGGCTCGTGAACCAGCCGGGCGTCCCCCTGGATGGTCACCTTGCGGTACGGCAGCGGGTCCTCGTCGACCGACAGGGCGATCCGGGGGTCGCGGCGGATGTTGGCCAGGAACGCCGAGGTGCCCCGGGGCGTGAAGAAGATGTCGTCCTCCACCCGGACGAACCAGGTGGGGACGACCCTCGGGTAGCCGTCGGCGTCAACCGTGCCGATCCGGACCAGGTGTCCGGGCTCGTCGAGGAACGACAGAAGCTCTTCCCGACCCAGATGCGGCACGGCTGCTACCTCCTGCGGCTATCGGTTCCTGCTGCTACTTGATGACGACGGGGTTGACCGGCGCCCCGGTGCCGTTGACGATCTTCAACGGGGCCGCCGTGTACATGAAGTCCCACTGGCCGTCCTCGGCGCAGTCGGCGGCCAGGTCGTCCAGCCAGGCGATCTCGGTGAGGGTCACGCCCAGGTTGCGCATGAGAGCCGAGTGCAGCGGCAGCACCACACCCGACACCGGGTCGACCGTGACCTCGTTGGCGATGGTGTCGGTGACCAGGTTGGGGATCTCCTTGTCCTGGAACCACTGCACCAGCTCGGGGCTGTAGGTGAGCCCCGGCTCCACGAAGTTGCCGTAGAACTCCTCCCGGGACACCTTGTAGAACTTTCCGATCCAGCCGGTGCGGATCACCAGGATGGACCGGTTGGTGATCTCCACCCCCTGGCGCTGGGCGCACTCCTCCAGGTCCTGGTGGGTGAAGGTCTCGCCGACGTCGAGCACCTCCTTGCCGCGGTGGCGGGCCATGTCCAGCAGCACGCCCCGGCCCACGACCCCCCGCTCGGCGATGGGCAGGACACCCGCCTTGGCCATGCCCCCGATCGTGGTCTTGGCGTCGTAGCCGTTCCACAACTGGTCGTCGTACCAGACGTGCCCGAGGGCGTCGTACTGGGTGGAGCCCTGCAGGAAGCAGGCGATGAAGTCGTCGGCGTACTCACTGCCGCCGGGGAACTCCGGTCCCTTCCCGGCGATGTAATGCCCCTTGTCGATCACGTTGTAGCGCTGGGCGCCCACCCGGCCGGGCCACACCGGGTCCCCCTCCGGGTTGGCCATCTTCACCTGGAGGGTGAACACCTTGCCCTGGCGGATGCTGCCCGCCGACTGGACTATCACCTCGGGGCTCAGGTAGTTGAGGCTCCCCACCTCGTCGTCGGGTCCCCACTTACCCCAGTTCTTCGGCGAGTCCTTCAGCAACTCGCCTACCGCGGGAACAGTCTTCTCCTGCACGGACATATGTGATGCCTCCCCGTCTTCGGTCCCTTCAGCGCCTCTCAGGCGGCCCTCCCGGAAGGTACCAGATCTGACTCCGGCGTCAAGATCAACAATTCACCGGCGCCTGAACTCTTCTACGGTGGCGACCGTGACCAGCACCGTCTCCCACGTCGAGGTGCAGACCCAGGCCGACGGCTCGCTCCTGGTCAGCTGGGAGATCGAGGGGGAGCCGTCGGCGGTGGACGTGGCGACCGGTCCCAGCCCCGACCACGTCGACCATCTCCACCAGACCACCGCCCCGGCCGGGTGCACGTCCCTCCGCCTGCCCGGGCCGAGCCCGTCCCGGCCCTACGTGTCGGTGGGACCGAGCGGCGGAGGCCCGGCGGTGGTGGCGGCCGACCGGCGCATCCCGTTCGAAGGGATCACCAACTTCCGCGACCTGGGCGGCTACCGGACCGCCTCGGGAACCCGGCTGCGATGGGGACAGGTGTTCAGGGCCGACGCCCTCCACGGTCTGACCGCCGCCGACCTGGCCCTCTACCGACGGCTGGGGCTGCGCAGC
>JAKAXG010000660.1 GCA_021827225.1 Actinomycetes bacterium
TGACCATCAGCCGGAAGAAGGACACCCGGTCGGCCATCTGCAGGGCCGGGGCGTAGTCGAAATCGAACTCGTACTGGCCGTCCCCGCCCTCCTGGTCGAAGCTGAACACGCCGAAGCCGGTCTCGTTCATGGCCTTGACCATCGGATCCAGGAACCCCATGGCGTCGAGGGTGCACTCGACGTCGTAGGCGGGCGTGGGCCGCAGCGAGCCGCTGGCCGCGAGCGGCTGGAGGTACCGGTAGTCGTCGGCCGGGCTCTTCACCACGTACAGCTCGGTCTCGATGCCCAGGTTCAGATGGAATCCGGCCTCCGCAGCGGCGTCGACCTGCCGCTTGAGGATCGACCGGGTGCAGTGGGCGAACGGCTCGGCGCCCCCGAAGTGGAGGTCTGCGGACATGAACGCCACCCGCCGGTCCCAGGGGAGGATCTGGAGCGTGGCCGGGTCGGGGATGGTCACGCACTCGTCCTCGTCCGGGGTCATCTGGCCCAGGTTCCCCATGCCCCTGGGGGTGTAGCGCTCGTGTCCGGCCATCAGCGCCGGCAGGTGCCCGACCGGGACGCACTTCGACTTGGCCCGGCCGGTGATGTCGATGAAAGCGGCGAATACGTACTCGACGCCCTGCTCGGCGAGCGTCCGGGCCAGCTGCTCGTGATCCTCGTTGATGTCATTGATGGTGTCCATACCAAGCTCCTGTCGAAAGCCCGACGCTCTGTGTGGAAAGGCAAAGCCCGGGAAGCCAATGGCCTCCCGGGCTTTTCTCCCTCCGTGTCGCAACCGCAGGCGTCGTTGACTGCTGTTACGTGCCCCTCTCGGACCAGACCTTCCCGGCCTTCCCTCGGGGAGGACCTGGAACTGCGGAACCCTAGGGGCTGTCTGAGTTGTTGGTCCGTAAGTTACGGAGGGTCTATTTCCCGGCTGTATCGCTCATGTGAACGCTGCGTTTCCATGGCGGAGGATCTCTTGCGGGCCAGCAGGGCCAGGATCTCGTACACCAGGTTGGCTGCGGCCAGGGCGGTGAGCTCGGCGTGGTCGTAGGCCGGGGCCACCTCCACCACGTCGGCGCCCACGACGTCCATTCCGTCGAGGGACCGCAGCATCATCTGGAGCTCCCGGCTGGTCAGACCGCCCGGCTCCGGGGTCCCGGTGCCGGGGGCGTGCGCCGGGTCCAGGACGTCGATGTCGATGCTGAGGTAGACCGGCCGGTCCCCGATCCTGGTCCGGACCCGCTCGACGACCGGTCCGATCCCGGAAGTGGCCACGTCCCAGGCGCTGATCGTGGTGAACCCGAGCCCGGCGTCGTCCGACAGGTCGGACCGGGCGTAGAGCGGGCTCCTCGTCCCCACATGGACCGAGCAGCCCGGGTCCAGCAGGCCCTCCTCCACCGCCCGGCGGAACGGGGTCCCGTGGGTGTAGGGCTCCCCGAAGTAGGTGTCCCAGGTGTCGAGGTGGGCGTCGAAGTGCAATAGCGCCAGCGGCCCGTGGCGGGCCGCGGTGGCCCGGATCAGCGGCAGGGCGATGGTGTGGTCCCCGCCGATGGCGACGGTGTGGGTGGCGCGCTCCAGCACGGCCCGGGACCCTGACTCGATGGCGGCGATGGCCTCGGCGATGGAGAACGGGTTGACGGCCAGGTCACCGGCGTCGGCCACCTGCATGACGTTCCACGGTTCCACGTCCAGGCCCGGGTGGTAGGGGCGGAGCATCTTGGAGCCGGCCCTCACCGCAGCCGGGCCGAACCGGGCGCCGGGCCGGTAGGACACGCCGGAGTCGAAGGGCACCCCGACCACCGCCACGTCCGCCCTCCCGACGTACTCAAGGGTGGGCAGGCGGGCGAAGGTGTCGGGGCCGGCGTAGCGGGGGACGATCCGCCCGTCGGGGGGTCCGATGAAGGTGGGGCTCATGGCGAGGGATTGTGGCCCGGCCCCGGGCGAACCCCCACCGGGGCCGGACGCATCTTCATCAGATGGAAACGAGACCGGCGCGGCGACGCCCGGATCGTGTCGCGATTGTCAACGGGGCGTTACCGTCCGGCGGCGGGGGTGTTAAACCCTCCGCGGACCGTTGCCGGGGCCGGTCGGCGCCGCCGATCATCGTTCGGTGATCGACCCCATCGACGCGGACGGAGAATGGACCCAGGTGGCGGGCCGCCTGGCCGGCGTTCGCAACTACTGGCTGGCCACCACCGGTCCGGCCGGCCCCCACACCACCCCCGTCTGGGGCGTGGTGGTGGACCGGGCGCTGTACCTCTACAGCACCCGGTCCTCGCTCAAGGCCAGGAACCTGGCCCGGGATCCCCGAGCGACGGTGCACCTCGAGAGCGGCGACGACGTCTGCATCGTCCACGGCCACCTCTTCGATCGGGGTGATCCGCTACAGCATCCCCGGGTGGTGGAGGCCCTGTCGGCCAAGTACAACCGTCGCGGGGACGGGGGGTACCTGCCTTCGGGCGACCCCTCCTTCGACGTGCTCTACCAGTTGCAGCCCCGGCGGGCCCTGATGTGGAGTCTCGACGACTTCGACGGATCCCAGCGACGGTGGGCGGCGGGGCCGGGAGCGAAGGAGGGCATCCACTCCGCCCCGTAGCCGCTAGGTTCTGCCCCATGGCGGACGCAGCCGGGTCCCAGGAGCAGCAGATCATCGACGGGCTGCACCGGTGGCAGGATCGGTTCCTGGCCGGGAAGGTCCGTTTCACCCAGCTGTTCCGCCGGCCCCCGTTCCACGACGGGGAGCGCTTCGCGGTACAGATACCGCACGTCGGTTACGCCCCGCCCGGAGGCGGGATGACGGCACACTCCAGGCTCACCGGTGCCAGCGAGGGGTCGGCGTGGGCCACGAGCGACCGGCTGTTCGTGGCCGACGCGTCCAAGGTGAAGCACGAATGGTCCTGGTCCGACGTGAGCCGGGTGCAGGTGCTGCCCCAGTGGAACGGAGTGATCTTCGACGTCGGTGCCGACCTGCCGGCCATGCTGCGCAACGAAGCCACCCTCACTTCGGGGCCAGTGAACCCGCTGGCCCTCGCGGCAGCGTGGCTGAAGGTGGAGGCGGCCTACGCCGCCTCGCAGGGCCAACTGGAGCAGTGGATGGACCGCCTGCCGGCCCGGCTGGGCGGGGCGGGCTGAGACCGTGCCCTCCGCCGGGCCGGCCGTGCTGGCCTGGCTGGAGCGCTTCGAGGCCGGGACCCTCAGCGATCCGGCTCTCGTCGACGGCACCCTCGACCCCGCCGAGCGCTTCGCCGCCCGCCTGCCCGGCCTGACCGCCGTGCAGCTGGCCCCGGCCGACCCCCGGCCGAGGGTCACCGCCGTGGGATCGTCCGGGACCGCCCTGGTCACCGACACCAGGCTGCTG
>JAKAXG010000023.1 GCA_021827225.1 Actinomycetes bacterium
TGACGGCGCAGGAGCCGCTGTCGGACGCCCTGCCGGGCGACCTGATCTTCTTCGGCACGCCCGACAACGTCTACCACGTCGGCATCTACATCGGTAACGGCCAGATGATCGACGCCCCGGAAACGGGCCAGGACGTGAGCGTCCAGTCCATCTACTGGGACACCCTCCTGGGCGCCGGCCGGGTCCACAGCTGACCCCGCCGGGCCATAGCATCGCCGTTCATGCGAACAGCCTCCCCCGCCGGCTTCCCCGGCCCGGACGACAACGCCTCGGCTCTGATGTCTGACGCCCCCGCCTCTGTGCGGCCGGGCGGCCCGGCGGGGGCCTGAGCGCCGTGCGGGCGGCGACGGTGGTGGACGGTCGGATCGAGGTCAGGGAGCACCCCGATCCCGCGCCCGGCTACGGCCAGATCCTGGTCCGGGTGAGAGCGGCCGGGCTCAACGGGGCCGACATGATCCAGGTCAAGGGCGGCTATCCGGCCCCGCCGGGGTCTCCGCCCGACATCCCCGGCCTGGAGCTGGCCGGTGAGGTCGTGGCCCTGGGACCGGGGGCGACCCGGTTCCGGGAAGGCGACCGGGTGATGGCCGTGGTCGGCGGCGGGGGCCAGGCCGAGCTGGCGGTGGTCCACGAACGGGAGGCCATGCCGGTGCCGGCCGGTATGGAGTGGCCGGAGGCGGGCGGCCTGCCGGAGGTCTTCACCACCGCCCACGACGCCGTGTTCACCCAGGCCGGGCTGCGGATGGGCGAGCGCCTGCTGGTGCACGGGGCGGCCGGCGGGGTGGGCACCGCCGGCGTGCAACTTGGGGTGGCCGCCGGGGCGAGGGTGACGGCATCGGTCCGAAACCCCGGCATGCGGGACCGGGTGGCGGCGCTGGGGGCCACCGTCATCGACCCGGCCGACACGGTGGCTTCGGGACCCTACGACGTGGTCCTGGAACTGGTCGGGGCGCCCAACCTGGAGGCGAACCTGAAGGCGCTGGAGACAGGCGGGCGGATAACGGTCATCGGGACGGGGGCGGGCGCCAAGGGCGAGATCAACCTGGGGCTGCTGATGGTCAAACGGGCCCGCATCCACGGATCGACGTTGAGAGCCCGGCCGCTGGAGGGCAAGGCGGCCGCCGCCAGGCTGGTGGAGGCCCAGGTCCTGCCCCTGTTCGAGGCCGGCCGGGTACGGGTCCCCGTGGACTGCACCTTCCCGCTGGGGGACGCCGCCGCGGCCTACGACCGCTTCGCCACCGGTGGCAAGTTCGGCAAGGTCGTCCTGCTTCCTTGAACAAAGGGGCGGCCCGTGCGGGGGCGCCCCGGTCTTCAGGAACGCCGGCGCGACCTGGAGCTGAGCCGCCCCTGGAGCAGCCCGATCAACCAGCCGACGACCAGGACCGCCGCCCAGGCCCATTCCGCCGCCACCGCCAGCACCAGCACGGCCAGCACCACGAGGACCGTCACCACGGCCAGCGCCACCGCCGTGACCCGGTCGCGGGCGGCGCCCGCCCGGGCCGGCGAGCCGTGCCGGCCGGAGTCGGCACCGCCCCCCTCGGTCAGCGCCCGGCGGGCCCACACCCGGCCACCGGCCCCGCCGGCCGGGTCGGCGATACGCATCATCGGCAGATCGGACCGGAGGTGGTCCAACTCCTCGAGCGTGGTGGCCGCCATGGCCTTCTCGATGCGCACGGCGTACTCGTCGACGTCGAGCCGGCCGGCTGCGCAGTGCCGGCGCAGCTCGTCGATGGTCCGCTGCCGCTCGAGGTCGGACGCACGCATGGTGCTCCAACTGTATTGCCTGGGGGAAGCTACGGCTCGGCGTAGGACTCGGTCGGGCGACCGACGGCCGCCTCCGCCCGGGCCAGCAGGTACACGCCGACGCTCATGACCATGAGGGAGACGACCTCGGCCAGGATGGCGGCCGGAGCGTTGTTGACGGCCTCCCCGAAGACGAAGGCCCCGATGGCGATGCTGACCACCGGGTCGCCGACGCTCATGGTGGGCAAGGAGGCGTCCAGGGCCCCGGCCTGGAAGGCGCTCTGCGCCAGCAGCATCCCGGCGACGCCGAAGGCCACCAGCACGTAGGTCTGCCAGTTGGTGAACAGCGGTACCACCCCGCGGCTGAGTAGGTGCGAGGTGGTCTTGGTGAGCGCCGCCGCCGCCCCGTAGATCACCCCGGCGCCGGCGGCCAGGGCGACGGCCCGCCGACGGGGGCTGGGACCTCTCGCCACCAGTACCAGGACCCCGGCCACCACGGCGGTGGCAGCCAGCAGCACCACCCACGAGACGGTTCCGGTGTCGTTGCGGCCGGGAGCCGGGTCGGCGACGGTGAGGAAGACGCCCAGGCCGGCACAGACCATGACCGCCGCCGTCCAGTCCCCCGCTGCCAGGCGACGGCCGGACCAGGCCGCGCCGAGGGGCAGCGCGAACAGCAAGCCGCAGACCAGGAGGGGCTGGACCACCACGATGGGGCCGTGGCCCAGGGCCACGAACTGCAACACGTAGCCGGCCACGTCGCAGGCCGTGCCGATCAGCCACGCCGGGTGGCGGAGAAGCCGCACCAGGAGGCTCAGCTTCAGAGACTGTTCGTCGGGCTGCTCACGGGCGCCGCGGTGCTGCAGCACCGACGCCAGCGCGTACATCAAGGAGCTCCCGAGCGCGCAGAGCACCGCCAGCACCCCAGAAGGCTACCCAGTCGCACCCGGGTGGGCGTGCCAGACTGTGCGGAATGGGCGCGTGGTGGAACGGCAGACACAGCGGGCTTAAACCCTGCGGCCTCACGGCATGAGGGTTCGAATCCCTCCGCGCCCACGCCGAATCCGCCACATACCCCCGGTGGAGGGGTTGTCCCCGTGACCTGAGAGGGCACGGGGGGTCCCGCTGTGGTGGACCGTCTACGTGGAGATCCCTACCATCCCTCGCCGGCCGGGTGCGGGCCCATCATGGATGGGCCCGCACCGTGGACGTCTGCCGTGGGCGACTAGGAGCCCTGCCCGCCCGGCGGCGTGTCGGCCGCCGGTAGCGGCTGGCCGGTGAGAGCGTTGGTCATGTCGAAGAACTTCCCGTTGTCGAACGGTACCGGCACCCCGTTGTGGACCACGTCGAAGGTGATGGCCCGGTTGGGCAGGTTCTTGAACGCCGGTCCCAACCCGGTGAACGGCTGGGCGAAGTCGATGGGTCCGCTACCCACCATGCCAGGCAGGTCGACGGTGGCCTTCTGTGCCGCAGCCAGGAAGGTGGCGTTGTTGATCGGCCCGGTCATCTTGGAGACGATCTGGTCGAAGGCCACGTAGGCGGCCCAGGTGCCGAGCCCGCCCAGGCTGTTGTAGTTGTTCTTGGAAGGAGCGTGGAACTCCGACAGGGCCTGACGGTACTGGCTCCACACCGGCAGGGAGATGTCGGAATACGTCCCGGCGATGACCGCGTTCTCCGTCCCCTTCGGGAACGGCTTGGTGACTGTGATGTCGAGGTTGCCCTGCGGGCCGTAGATGCGCTGCGTGGCGCCGGCGGCCTCGAAGGCCTGCATGAACGGCGGGAAGTTGGCCTGGGCGATGTCGGCGATGATGCAGTCAGTGCCGTTTGTGGCTTGGGCAACTTGAGGGGCGTAGTCCTGGGCGGTCAGCGGTAACAGCACTGTCTTCACGAGTGGCGGTCCGTTCACCGACTTGAGGCCGGCCTTGGCCCACGTCTCGGCGATGGTGTCCACCGCGCCGGCATTCAGCAGGACCAGGCCGGGCTTCTTGCAGCCGTCCTCGGTCGCCTTGACCATCAGGGCGGAGGCGATGGCGTCGTCGCTTCCGATCTGCTGCACCACCGGGCTCACCAGCTCGTCGCTGGAAGCCGCGCAGCAGATTCCGAACCACGACGTCTTGGCGGCCTGCAGCTCGGGGATGATGGCGTTGCCGTTGAGGGTGAACGAGCCGATTATGGCCACGTCATGGTTGGCTATGGCGTCCCGGCCGCACTGCGCCGTTCTGGTGGGGTCACCCTGCTCGTCGCAGGTGGTGACGTTCAGTGGGTGCCCGTTGATACCCCCGTGGGCGTTGATCCACTGCCCGTAGACCTTCGCCGTGGCCAGGATGTTGTCGTAGTTCGGACCGGCGTAGTTGACCGACGCGATGGTCATCACGTTGATGGGCGACCCCTTCGGCTGGGAGGCGGTCGATCCGGACGAGCCCGCTGAGGTCGACCCCGACGCCGCGGATGAGCCCGCCGTGTTGCTGGCGCTGTTCTTGCTGCTCGAACCGCACGCCGCCACCGCGACGACCATCAGTAGTACGGCTACGCCGCGCAGGGCCAGGGCCGGCCGTTTCCGGCCGCGCCTGAGTCTGAACCGCACCTTTTGCATCTGCATTTTTCCCCCTGTTTTTATGTGTATACGGACATCACGTGTCACCTATGGTGACAGCTGTACTGCAGGGTGCGGCTGGCAGGATCATCTACCCCGCACCGTGGTGACCGGTCAGGTCAGCTCAGGATGTAGTCGGACGGATCGACGGCTCTCGTCCGCCTCCAGTACTCATGAAGGGCGAAGGGCCAGTTCTGGCTCACCCGGCCGAGCGCGTTCTTGTACCAGCTGTTGACCGTCGCGGCTCCCCAGGACATCTGACGGTTGCCGTCGTCGATCTCGTGGTTGAACGTCCAGTAGACGTCCTCTCGGCACTCCATACTCTTGTACTTTCCGGCCAGCAGCAGGCGGATGGCATCCACCACATAGCCGACCGAGCACTCGGAGAAGAAGATGATGCTGCCGTTCACCACGATGTTCGTGTTAGGTCCGTAGAGAACGAACATGTTCGGGAATCCGGGGACGGTCATGCCCAGGTACGCCCGGGCGTCGCCGTGCCAGGCTTCGTGCAGGTCCACCCGGTGTCGGCCCTTTACGGTCATCGGCATCAGGAACTTCGACGCCTGGAATCCGGTGGCAAAGATCAGCACGTCTGCCCGGCGCGTCCCCTCGGTGCGGGTGACCACGCCGTCCGCGGTTATGCGATCGATCGGATCGGTGATGAGTTGCACGTTGTCTCTCATCAGGGTTCGCGCCCAGATGCCGTTGTCCCGGAGCATCCGCTTGGCAGCCGGCGGGTATTGCGGCACCACCTTGGCGATCAGGTCCGGACGGCCGGCCAGCTGCTCTTCCAGGTACTGCACCAGACCCTGCCGCAGCGCTTCGTTGTCCGCGGAGACCGTCAAGCCGCCGTCGTCCCAGTCCGGGTCCACCTTGATGGAAGGCAGCAGCCCCTCGGCGTAGGTGCAGAACAGCCAGAACCGATACCACTCGGAGTAGGACGGCACGTGCTTGAGGAGCCACTGCTGGCCGTCGGCAACCCGGTCGTGGTAGTCAGGCGTGGGCGCCAGCCAGGGCGGGGTGCGTTGGAAGATGAGCACCTCGCCGGCCTCTGCGGCGATCTCGGGGATCAGCTGCAGCGCGCTGGCGCCGGTGCCGATCACAGCTACGACCTTGCCCTTCAGTTCTACAGTCGGATCCCATCGGGCCGAGTGGAAGGAGGGACCGGCGAAGTCGTCGCGACCGGGGATGTCCGGGTAGTTGGGCCGGTTGAGCTGACCCACCGCGCTGATCACCACGTTGGCCCGGAGCGTTTCCTCGACCCCGGACCGGGACCGCACCCGGACGGACCACATCTGGTCGTCATCGGAGAACTCAGCCGACTCCACCTCGGTCTCGAACCTGATGTGGTCGCGAAGCCCCCGCTCGTCGGCAAAGTTGCGTAGATAACCCAGCAGGGCACCCTGGCCGGAGAAGTGCTCGCCCCACTCGAAGTTCTGGGCGAAGGAGTAGCTGAAGAGGTGATTCGCCACATCCACCCGGCATCCCGGGTAGATGTTCTCGAACCAGGTGCCGCCGACGTCGGCGTTCTTCTCGATCACGAGGAACGGAACCCCGCGCTGCTTCAGTCGGTAGGCGGCCGCCAGGCCGGATATGCCCGCTCCTATGACCACGACCCGGAAGTCGACTTCCGGAGCCAGGTCTTCCATGCTCCAGTCCGGTGAGGCGCCCTGGTCGAGCAGTCCCAACTGCTCCGACAGGAACGGCACGTACTCGTCCCCCATCAGCGCCCCTGCCGTGAAGCGGATCATCTGGCTCAGCACTTCCGGAGTGGGAGGCGGCGCCGGGCGGCATCCACCGTCGCGGAACCGCTTGATCGCCTCCAGCGCCACCTCACGGGCCAGCTGCAGTTGATCCTCGGACAACCCCCCTTGGGAGCCGAGGAGATCTGACGGATCGGGGCGCAGATCGTCCCGGAGGATGGACAGGTCGCCGGTCGCCTGAGCGATGGCCGGAAGGAGGGCCGGGATCTCGGCGTCCATGAGGGCGGCCCTGATGAAGTCGTCCTCCTCGGCTATGGGTTCGATCGCCGTGATCGGGGCAACGGTGGTCATGGTCGGGTCCCGATCAGTAATCGGCGTCGGTGTAACGGATGACACCGCGCAGGTTCTTGCCGTCGCGCATGTCGGCGTAGCCGACGTTGATCTCCTCCAGCTTGTAGGTCGAGGTGATCAGCTCGTCGAGCTTGAGCTGGCCCTCCCGGTAGAGGTCCAGGAGCATGGGGATCTGGGTGCGGGGGCTGACCCCGCCGAAGATCGCCCCCTGAACCCGCTTCTGCAGGAGGGCCAGCTCGAACAGACCCAGCTTGGCGTCCACCTGTTGCATGTCGGCTATGGCAGTCACCACGACCTGGCCGCCCTTGGCGGTCAGCGCCAGTGCCTCTTGCACGAAGTCGCCCTGCATCTCGCCCATGGTCAGAATGGTCGTCTCAGCCATGGCTCCCCAAGTGAGCTCTCTCACGGGCTCGAGCGCCTCTTCCATGCTGGAAAACGTGTGGGTGGCGCCCAACTGGAGAGCCTTCTCCCGCTTGTAAGCGACCGGGTCCACGGCCACCACGAAGCGCGCCCCGGCATGGGCGGCGCCCTGGACAGCATTGATCCCCACCCCTCCGACCCCGGCCACCACCACCGTGTCGCCCGGGCGGGTCCCGCCGATGGCCGCGGCCGAGCCCCAGCCCGTGGACACCCCGCATCCCAGAAGCGCCACCTTGTCCAGGGGTAGGTCCTTCTCGATCTTGACCACCGAAGACTCATTGACGGTGACGTACGGAGCGAACGTGCCCAGAAGGCACATGGCCACGGCCGGCTTGCCCGAGACCGTGATCCGGTAGGTGTCGTCGGAGATGGCGCGCCCCGTGAGCAGGTTGGCACCCTGATCGCAGAGGTTCTGCATGCCCCGGGAACACGGCCGGCACTTGCCGCACGCCGGTATGAAGGCCAGAATGACATGGTCGCCCTCCTCGAGGGAGGTCACTCCCGGACCGACCTTGGTCACGACGCCGGCGCCTTCGTGGCCGCCGACCACCGGGTAGGTCGGCACCACGTTGGCTCCGGTCCGAAGGTGCTCGTCGGAATGGCAGAGGCCGGAGGCGGCTAGGCGGACCTGGACCTCTCCCGCGACCGGGTCGCCGAGGTCGATCTCGCCGATCTCCCAGTCGCGGCCGGGCTCCCATAGCAGCGCAGCTTTAGTCTTCAATTTGTCAATCCCCCCGTGTTCCCGTCGCGCCCGGCGAGGGCCGTCGCCGGGCGACCCCCACAGCCTAAACGCTTGTCAGCGGCCTTGGCAACCAGACGTTTGGTTCAGGTCGGCCAGGCTGCTCGCGGCGGAGGTCGGCTCCCCGGGCTGGCCCCGCCAGGTCGCCGCTCCGGTGCAAAATCCTGGAAGACTGCAGGAGCGCACTTCCGTGCGCCCGGACTTGGGGAGATTGCATGCGAACTGACTCGCTCTACATCAACGGGCAGTGGGTGCCCTCGACCGGCTCCGGCCGGATCGACGTCGTGAACGCGTCCACCGAGGAGGTCATCGACTCCGTGCCGCAGGGCACGGCGGAGGACGTGGACAAGGCCGTCCGCGCCGCCCGCGAGGCGTTCCAGACCTGGTCCACCACCTCGACCGAGGACCGGGCCAAGTTCCTGAGGGCCATCGCCGAGGGGCTGCAGGCCCGCTCGGCCGAGCTGGTGGAGACCATCTCCAAGGAGGTCGGTTCGCCGACCTGGTTCTCGCAGCTGGCGCAGGTGGGCCTTCCGGGCATAGACGTGGCGTCGGTGGCCGACATCGTCGAGAACTACCAATTCGAGGAGACCGTCGGCTCGTCGCTGGTCGTGAAGGAGCCGGTGGGCGTCGTCGGGTGCATCACGCCCTGGAACTACCCGCTGCACCAGATCACCGCCAAGATCGCCCCGGCGCTGGCCGTCGGGTGCACCGTGGTGCTCAAGCCCTCCGAGGTGGCGCCGCTCAACGCCTACATCCTGGCGGAGATCATCGACTCGGCCGGCCTGCCCCCGGGGGTGTTCAACCTGGTCACCGGCTTCGGCCCCGAGGTGGGCGAGGCGCTGGCCTCCCACCCCTCGGTGGACATGATCTCCTTCACCGGCTCCACCCGGGCCGGGCGCCGGGTCAGCACCCTGGCCGCGGAGACGGTGAAGCGGGTGGCCCTCGAGCTGGGGGGCAAGTCCCCCAACGTGGTCCTCGACGACGCCGACTTCGAGAAGGCCATCCCCGACGCCATAGGCCAGTGCTTCATCAACTCCGGGCAGACCTGCTCGGCGCTCACCCGGCTGATCGTGCCCCGCTCCCGCCTGGCCGAGGTGGAGGAGCTGGCCCGTCGCACCGCCGAGTCCTACACAGTCGGCGACCCCTTCGCGGAGGGCACGCGTCTCGGCCCGGTGATCTCGGAGACCCAGCTGGAACGGGTGACCAGCTACATACGCAAGGGGATGGAGGAGGGCGCCAAGCTGGTGACCGGGGGCGCCGACCGGCCCGACGGCCTGGAGAAGGGCTACTTCGTTCAGCCGACCGTGTTCTCCGAGGTCCGCAGCGACATGACCATCGCCCGGGAGGAGATCTTCGGGCCGGTGCTCGTCATCCTGCCCTTCGACGACGAGGAGGATGCCGTCCGCATCGCCAACGACACCGATTACGGCCTGGCCGGCGGGGTGTGGGCCGGTGACCAGGAGAAGGCCAAGGCCGTAGCCCGGCGGATCCGCACCGGCCAGGTGGCCATCAACGGTGGCTCGTTCAACCCGATCGCACCCTTCGGCGGGTACAAGCAGTCGGGTAACGGCCGGGAGCTCGGCAAATTCGGCATCGAGGAGTTCCTCGAGGTGAAGGCCATGCAGCTCTAGCCGTCGCCTCCGCCGAGGTCCGCACCGCCCGCCGGTACCGGCGGGCGGTGCCGCGCCCCTCCCGGGTCACTCCGCCCCCGTCAGGTCGAAGATGGTGCCACGTATCTCCGAGATGATCCGGTCCAGGGCCTCCACGGAGCGGGCGATGCCAGCGGCCATCTGCTCCGGCGGCCGGCCGGCCACCGCCTGCAGGCCGAGCCCGGTTCCGAACAGGTGCTGGATCACGCGGTCGTGGAGCTCCTTGGCGATGCGCTCCCGCTCCTCCACCAGCGCCAGGGTGGCCCGGGCCTGGCTGAGGTCGAGGGCCAGGGCCGCCGAGTGGGCGAACATCTCCACCACCCCCAGATCTGCAGGGCCGTACGGCGGGCGGCCCCGCTCGGCGGCCACCAGCAGCACACCGAAGCAGCGCTCGTTGTGCTGGAGCGGAACGACCAGCGCCGGACCCAACGCCGGTGACGTCCCGGGCTGCACCGACCCGGCCTTCGCGCTCAGGTCCTCGACGATGAGGGACCGGCCGGTGGCGATCACCTCGCCGACGACGGTGCCGCGGCGGGGCTGGGACCGCCCGAGCATGCTGTAGGCGGGCGGCGAGTCCTCCGCCACCGTGGTCACCAGTTCCTCGTCGTCGGCGAGGGTGGAGGCGTAGCCGGCGGCACCCCGCACCAGGCGGCGGGCGTCGGCGGCGCAGCGGGCGAGGATGCGGTCGGTCGGTTCCCGGGCCAGGAGGGCCATGGTGAGCTCCATGATCGCCCGCAGGCTCTCCTCCATGCGGCGCCGGTCGGTTACGTCCCGGATCACCGTCCACCGGCGGGTCTCACCGAGGGCGCCCGACCTGCTCACCGACGCCACGTTCCCGACGACCACCGTTCCGTCGGGCCGGCGGTACACCACGTCCCCCATGGTCAGCTGCCGGCCGTCCGGGTCCGGCGCCAGCGGCCCGGTCACCTCGTCGGAGTCCCCTTCGAGGGGCTGAGGCTGGGGCACCTCCGCCCGCAGCTGGTCCTCGGTCATGGCGAACATGGAGCGCGCCGCCCGGTTGGCCGAGAGGAGCCGCCCGCTCGAGCCGGTGAGCAGCACGGCGTCGGGTCCTTCCTCGAACAGCGCCGCCAGCTCGGACAGCTCGGCCTGCACGGAGGCCAGTCCCAGCGCCACGGCGGCGGAACGGGCCAGCAGCCGGGCCGTGGCCAGATCGTCGAGGCCGTAGGGCGGGTGACCCGGGCGGGCGGCGACGACCAGGCTGCCGAAGTAGCGCTCCCCGTGACCGAGCGGCACGCCCAGGGCGGGGCCCAGCCCCAGCGACCGCCCCAGGGCCGAAGCGCCGCTCTCCGTGCTGCTCAGGTCGTCGATGAGGACGGCACCGCGGCCCACCGCGATCTGGCCGGCCAGGACGGACCGGATGGGGAACCGCCGGCCGCTGAAGTCCGGGAGGTCCGGGGAGTCGCTGTCCTGGGCCATGATGAGGATGGCTTCGCCGTCGTCGCTGGCCGCGGAGATCCAGGCCGCCGCCGCTCCGAGCATGCCCCGGGCGGCGGCCACGGTCTTGGCCATCAGATCGGTGAGCGGTGCTCCGTCGAGCAGGTCGGTGGTCAGGTCGCTCAGGCTCTGCAGCGCCTGCTCTGTCCGTCGCCGCTCGGTGACGTCGCGGAACAGCATCCACGAGCGGCCGTCGCCGATGGCCGCCGAGTTGACCGCGGCCACGAAGCGGGTGCCGTCCCCCCGGCGGAACAGCAGGTCCAGATGGCTCCGGCCCGTGGCCTCTTCCTGGAGGCCGGCCGCCTCCGCCCGATCCCGGTCGGCCGGGTCGATGATGCCGCTGCGGCCGGCCCGTCCCAACTCGACCTCGCTCATCCTCAACATGGCGCAGGCGGCCGGATTGGCCGCCAGTACGCGACCTTTCACATCCACGAGCACCACGCCGTCGGGACACTGGTCGAACAGCGCCGCCGCCGCTACCGACCGGTCCTCGGCCGTTCCGATGGGTGTCACCTGGCTGGCCCCCGCCGACCCCGCCCTGACGGCAGCCACCCGCCGGGCGCGCTCTTCCAACTGGCTCACCCGCCCATGGTCATCGCGGAGACCCCCCGCTGAACAGGGGCGGATGGCCCTTTCCGGCCACGGGACCGGCCGGGAACGGTGCTCGGCCGGCCCTAGGGGGACCCGGGCCGGCTGACAAGAGCCGCCTCCGCCAGGAACCGCTGGGCCCGGGGCTGGGCGCCCAGGGTCTGGGCCACCGCCTCGGTGACAGCCTCGATGCCGGCGGTCAGCGCCGCCCGGGGGACGTAGCGGGCCTGGAGCAGGTCCCCCAGCCAGATGACGAAGTCGGTGTAGAGCTCGACGTCGTCCACGTAGAGAGCCGACGCCAGGAAATCGACCAGGTAGCCGAGATCCTCCTCGGCGCGGGCCCGCTGCCCTCGGTCGTAGGAGGCCATGGCCGGCCAGCGCCCGGTCAGCTCCCGCTCCGCCGAGTCCACCAGGGCCCGGCGGTGACGCCACAGCAGCTCGGCGGCCCGGTCGGGCTCGCGGACAGGCGGCGCCACATCGGTGTAGGCGGGCCAGTCGGCGGAGCTCAGCACGGACCCGGCGCTGCGGGCGTCCGCCGCCGTGCCGTTGGCGCCCAGAGTCATCCCCCACCGCCCGCCGGGACCGAACCCCCGGCCCCCGACGATCACGGGCACCCCCATCTGCCGTGACGCCTCGATCATCTGCCGGGCCCGGGGCAGCGCGGTCGGCACGGAGCAGGAGAGGGCGGTGACGTCGGGGCCGACGTCCTGCATGAACTGCGCCAGGTGCGCAACCGGCACCGAGGCTCCCAGGTACTGGACGTCCCACCCGTCGGCGAGCAGGGCGGTCGCCACCACTCGCGACGGCAGAGCGTGCCACTCCCCGTCGCAACAGGTGACGACGGCCCGGCCGCGGTTCGGCGATCCGTCGGCGCGGACCCCGGCGGTCAGCGCCGCCACGACCTGTTCGCTCACGGAGGTGGCCCGGTGCTCCCGGGCCACGTTCCATTCGTTGGCGGCCCACAGTCGCCCCACCCGGACCTGGCCGGCCGACACCAGCCCGTCGAGTACGTCCAGCAGCGGGACGCCCGCCGCTGTCAGCTCGAGAGCCACGGCGATGGCCTCCCCGGAATCGCCGCTCGACAACGCCTCCCAGTACGCAGCGCGGGCCCCCGCCGGGATCGGCCCGTCCGCCGGCCGAGCCGTCGGGCTCACCGCGGCCGGCCGTTGCGCTCGGGCTGTACCGCGAACACCGCCATGTCGTCGTGCGGGCGGCCGTCGAGGTGTTCGAGGGCGGACTGGAGCAGCCGCTCGCAGATGGCCTGTGCGGTCATGCCGGCGCAGTCGGCCAGGACCTCCGCCAGCCTCTCCGCCCCGAGCAGCCCGTCCCCGCCCCGGGCATCGGGGAGGCCGTCGGTGAAGCAGACCAGCGTGTCCCCCGGCTCGAGAGTCACCTCGACGGGCGCGAAGTGGACCTCGGGCAGCATCCCGATGATGGGTCCGGTCACCGCCACCGGCTGCACGGTGCCTCCGCTCGCCCGGCGCAGCAGCGGCGCCGGGTGGCCACCGCCGGCCAGGCACGCTTCGACCCGCGAGCCCACCGGGTGCATCACGCCGTGGACCAGGGTGACGAAGGAGGACCCGTCCGTGCTGAGGAGCGCGGCGTTCAGCAGGCGCAGGCGTTCGGCCGGGTCCTCCGCCATCAGGGAGACCGTGTTGAGCGACTGGCGGACCTGGCCGCTAAGCACCGCCGCCTCCACGCCCTTGCCGCAGACGTCGCCGATCGAGAAGCTCCAGCCGGCGCCCTCCTGGCGCATCTCGTAGAAGTCCCCGCCGATCTCGGTGGCTTCCAGGGCCGGGCGGTACACCGATCCGACCAGCAACCCGGGCGGGGCCGGCAGCTCGGCGGGCAGCAGCGCGGCCCGCAGGGTGCCGGCCAGATGGGAGCGTTCTTCGTAGGTGTGGCTGGCGTTGAGGGCAACGGCCGCCCGCCGGGCCAGAGCGGTGATGTCCTCGGTCACGGTGTCACCGGGATGGGCGGCGACGGCGAGGGTCCCGATCGGCGATCCGTACGCCCGCAGCGCGGCGCTGACCACCCGGACCGGGCCCTCCCCGACCAGAAGCTCGGCAGCGACCCGGGGCGCCCCGAGGGCGGTCAGCTCCTCGATGGTGGCGACGGACGCCTCCTCCACGTCGCTGTCCATGGCCTGCTGCAGTCGCCTGCGTCCCGGGTCGTCCAGCCGGCGGGTCGGCAGCGCCCGGTCGTCTTTCAGCGAGCCCGGTCCCCGGCTCACCTGGCGCACCCGGTCGTTCTCCCAGAGCGTCACCGCGGCCCACCGTCCGAGGCGGGGCACCGCCAGATCCACGATCCGTCCCAGCGTGCGGCGCACGTTCAACGTGGCGGCCAGGGCGTCGCCGACCTCCACGGCGAACGCCGCCTGTTCCCGTTCGGCCAGCACCTCCGCCGAGAGGTACCACACCTGGTGGCACGACGGGAGGGGCCGCGCCCGGGTCGCCGCCGCCGGGAACCCGGCGATCAGCTCGTCGACGGGCCGCCCGACCAGGGCGCGCCCGTCCCCGCAGCCCAGGGCCCGGACCGCCGCCGGGTTGGCGTAGCAGACCTCACCGGCTCCGTCGCTGACCAGGACCCCGGCCGGCTCCCCCTCGACGATCAGGGACCAGTCCAGGCCGCCGGGCGCTCTCAGATCGCTGCGTCCAGGCGGGAGCGGACCGAGATGTCGTCGAGGTCGCCACGCCCCTGGGCGGGATGGCTCCAGCTGCCCCGCCGCTCGCTCATGGACAGAACGTCGGCGTCGGTGGACGCGCTGTCGGGCATGGCCAGGCTGAACCACACGACCTTGCCGCCGTGCTCGGACACGATCCCCCAGTCGGCGCTGATGGCGGCCACGATGTGCAGGCCCCGGCCGCTCTCCGCCAGGTAGTCGCCTTCGGGAACGACGGGCCGGCGCAGCTGGGGGTCGCCGTCGCGGATGGAGATGGTCACCATGTCCCCACCGCGGATCGACAGGTGCAGGCCGGTTCCGGCGTGGCGCACGGCGTTGGCCACCAGCTCGCTGGTCCCCAACTGGGCGTCGTCCACCAGTCCGGGCAGGTTCCACGCCATCAGCGTGTCGCGCACGAAGTGGCGGGCCACGGTGACGCTGGAGGGGTGGCACGACAGCTGCAGGACCTGGTCCTTGGGGTTCATGAGCGCCTCCCCGTGCCGTCGGCTCCGTCGTCGGAGGTCAACTCACCGGCCGGTGGGGCAGAGGCTACTCCCCGGTGGGCAGCTTCGATCGTTGCGTACTGCGGGAGGACGTCGGTGAGCCCGCACATCTCGATCACCCGCCGGATCAGATGGTGGGTGTAGACCACCCTGAGCCAGCCGCCCGCCTCCGACGTGGCCCGGTGGACGAGCACGAGGGCCCGGATCACGGAGGAGTCGATGAACGACACGCCCAGCATGTCGACCACCACGTAGCGGGCGCCCTTCTCGACGGGCTCCAGCAGCTCCTCTGTAAAGCTCGAGTCGCCGGCGTCGAGTTCCCCGGCCAACCGCACGATCACCGGCTCCTGCTCGACGCTCGGCCGGCCCTGCACGCTCACGCCCCGACCTCCTGTCCACGGAAAGACGAACTCTACCCGCCGCGGGCGAAAGCCCACATTCGACGAGGTAGGTACCCATCCGGCCCCCCTTTCTCCCATGGCAGACTCGGCAGCGATGTCCTGCTCGAGTTCCCTCCCGGGGTCGGCGCCGCAGGGGCGGCCCGCCTTCGCCGCCGACCGGGCCACCGCCACCTACTACGAGCGGCGGGCCCGCGAGTACGACGAGTGGTACGAGGGCGCCGGTCTGTTCTCGGCGCGGGACCGCCCCGGCTGGTCGGAGGAGCTGGACCGGCTCATCGAGGTGATCCGGCTCCTTCCCGAGACGGTCACGCTCGACGTGGCCTGCGGCACCGGGTTCCTCAGCCGGCACCTCCGTGGCCGGGTGGTGGGGCTGGACCAGAGTCCCTCCATGCTGGCCATCGCCCGGGACCGCCTGGCCGGCGGGCGGGTGGTCCTCGGTGACGCCTTGAGCATCGGGTTGCGCTCGGCCGGCTTCGGCCGGGTCTTCACCGGCCACTTCTATGGCCATCTGCCGCCCGGCGAGCGGGCCGCCTTCCTGGCCGAGGCCCGCCGGCTGGCCCCCGAGCTGGTGATCGTGGACTCGGCACCCCGCCCCGGCACCCCCGCCGAGGACTGGCAGGAGCGGGTGCTCAACGACGGCAGCCGCCACCGGGTCTACAAGCGGTACCTCACCGGCCCACAGCTCGCCGGGGAGATAGGCGGGGAGCCGCTGTTCGACGGCCGCTGGTTCGTGGCCGCCGGGCGCGGAGGTGGGGCGTGATGCGGCTGGTAGCCCTGGATCATGTCCAGCTGGCCATGCCCGCCGGCCGGGAGGCCGAGGCGGAACGGTTCTACTGCCACCTGCTGGGCATGGGGGTGCTGCCCAAGCCCGAGCCCCTGGCGTCGCGGGGCGGTCGCTGGTTCGTGTCCGGCGCCGTGCAGGTCCACCTGGGGGTCGATCCGGACTTCCGCCCGGCGAGGAAGGCGCACCCGGCGCTGGTGGTCGAGGATCTCGACGCCCTGATAGCCACCCTGGCGGCCGCCGGGGTCGGATGGACCGAGGACACGGAACTGCCGGGGGTGCGCCGCGGTTACGTCGACGATCCGTTCGGCAACCGGATCGAGCTGATCAGCTCCCGGCCCGCCGGCTGAGCGGCCCCATCGGGAGACGGGGGACGGGCTCGGCCCGTCCCCCGTCCCGGCGTGCTAGATCG
>JAKAXG010000661.1 GCA_021827225.1 Actinomycetes bacterium
CCAGTCGTAGTAGGAGGTGACCAGCGTCCCGCCCTCGATGGGCTCCAGTCGGTAGCCGTAGACGTGACCGATGTTGAACTTGCCCTCGACGGTCCAGGCCACCTCCGAGTCCCGCTCGAACGTGACGATCCTGACCGTCACGTCGTACAGGCCGAGCGGGAAGTCACCCAGTGCCTCGCGGTCCATGTGCACGACGAAGGAGTCGTCGACCGCCCCGACCGCCGATCCGGATGCGCCCATCAGCATCCCGGAGCTGTCGATCGCCACGTGACCCATGGGGTCGGTGAGGACCCCGAAGATCGCCGACGCTTCGGCGGCGATGGAGCGCTGTACTTCCAGTCGTTGCACGGCGCGGAGTCTAGGGCTGCTGCGATAGGCCCAGCCGCACCGAGAGCGGCGGGCCGACCATGGTCACGCCGAAGTCCCGGTTGAGCTGCTCGATCACCTCGGGCCCGGCGGCGGGACCGCCCAGCTGTCGGATATAGCGGTCGAAGCCGATGCCCGGGGTCATCAGGTTCACCATGCGCGCCGGCGTCTCGGGTCGTGCGTTGGTGAAGGTGTGGGGGATCCCCGGGGCGGCTGAGGCGAAGTCGCCGGCCAGGAGCTCCATCACCTCGTCGCCGAGCTGCACGGTGAGCACACCGTCGACCACGTAGAAGCTGTCCTCCTGCTCGGCGTGGGTGTGCAGCGGGGGGCCCGAGGCGAAGGGCACTTCCATGTCGAACAGATCGAACCGCCCGTCGGTCTCGCGGCCGGAGGCCTTGAACGGGGTGCCGTCACCGCGGCGAACCACCAGACTGCCTGCCATGTCCACCTCCTGATCGATCCCGCCCCGGGCCGGTGCAGCCCGCGGTGGCCGGCCGGTGCAGGCGGGCGTGTGGCCGGCCACCGCGGTGGTCCTGCTGGAGGTCAGGCGATGCGCGAGCTCAGCATCCGCCGCCCCGAGCCGGCGACGAACAGGTCGCCCATGCCGTCCAGCTTGGTTATGTAGCGGGGGTCCTTGGCCAGGGCCTCCTCGGCCGCCTCGAAGGTCGGCATGTCCGGCTGGGTCACCACCCAGCCGACCGATCCGAACGCTCCGGCCACCCCCCGGCCGAACATGACGGCCCGGCCGATGATGTCGGCCACCATGTCGGCCATCCCCACGCTCCAGTCGAGGGCGTCGGCGAATCGGGCGTTGCCGATCTCGGCGGTGATCAGCGAAGCGACTGCGCCGGTCCCGGCCCGGCGGTAGTCGCCGCCGGAGGTGTGGAGTATCTCGAGCGCCTGATCGACGGGCGGACCGGCGCTCAGAGGGCGCATCTCGGCCAGCCGGGCCAGGTACTCGTCATCTTCGAGAAGAGAAGACGTGGTGGCGTAGAACTCCGTCATGGACTGGACCATGGTGGTGAAGGCCAGCGTCCCGAGTGCATCCCCCTGGAACACCGACCAGAGGGACAGGGACAGGCCGGTCTTGCGGCCCACCATCTCGGCTGTCGCGGTGGCCACGGCGCGGCACTGCCGGGGATCGCCGGTCATGGAGACCGTCCGGGTGAAGAGAAACATCGTTGCACCCCCTTGCGAGCGGGTCGCCCGGTCGCTTCCACCGGGCGACGCCCGCATCTTCCGCCGAGGGGCGGCCCGCCGGCACGGAAAATGTCAAAAGGACAATCCTGGTCCGGCCCGGGCGCTACGCCACCTGCTCCGCCCCGGCTGTCAGGCCGCGTTCAGGCCAGACCCTTGAGCATCAGATTCCAGTACATCAGTGGCAGGGCCCGGCGTTTGAATGCGTTGAACTCCCGGATCTCCCTCTTTGTGTTGATCAGCGGGAGCGTCGGGTGGGGCTTCATGGTGTAGTCGAACTCCGCCAGCAGCAGCTGGCTGCGCGACGTGGTGAGCGGGCAGGAGGCGTAACCGTCGTAGCTGGCCGGCATGGGCTTGCCGGCCATGGTGGCCAGCAGGTTCGCCACCACGACCGGCGCCTGCTTGCGGACGGCCGCCCCCGTCTTGGAGTTGGGCGACGACCCGGCATCTCCCAGGCTGAAGACCGTCTCGTAGCGGTTGTGGCGCATGGTGTTCTTGTCGATGTCCACGTAGCCCCCCGGGTTGGCCGGGTCGGCCAGCGGGCCCTGCTTGATCCACGCCGGGGCGCTCTGAGGCGGTACCACGTGCAGGAAGTCGTAGGAGAGGTTGAACTTGGTGTCGCCGCCGTTGCTGCGGTCGGCCACCACCACCTCGCGAGCGTCGGGGTTGACCTCGACGGTCTCGTGCTGGAGGCGGACGTCGATGCCGTAGCGGGCGGCCACCTCGGAGAGGACCTCGGCGAACTCGGGGACCCCGAACATGCCCGGGGTGGGCAGGATCAGCACCATGTCGATGCTGTCCAGGACCCCCTGCTTCCGCCACCAGTCGGCGGCCAGGTAGGCGATCTTCTGCGGGGCGCCGGCGCACTTGATCGGCCCCGACGGCATGGTGAACACCGCCGTGCCGCTCCTCATCCCCCGGATCATCTCCCACGTCTTCGGGGCCAGGTCGAACTGGTAGTTGCTCGACACCCCGGCCCGCCCCAGGGTCTCGGCGGATCCGGGGAGCCGGTCCCAGTCGAGGCACAGACCGGGGCAGACGACCAGGTGGTCGTAGCCGAGCACCTGCCCGTCGGACAGCCCGACGGTCCGGTTGTCGGGGTCGATCTCCCTCGCCGCGGCGCGGACCCACCTGACCCCGCCGGGCATGACCGACGCCGTCGGCCTGACCGATGCTGCGAGCGGCGCCCGGCCGCCGCCCACCAGGGTCCACAGCGGCTGGTAGTAGTGCTTGTCGGACGGCTCGACCACCGTCACGTCCTCCTGGCCGGCCCGGCGCAGCCTGGCCGCCACGGTCAGGCCGGCGGTGCCACCGCCGATCACCACGATCCGGGACCGACCGGTCGAGTTCACCATGATCTCCCTCCCCCGTTCTCTCCGACCCACCCGCCGCACCGGAGCAACGGGAAATGTACGGACAATACGCACATCCTGGGCACGGGTGCCCCGGTTGTCAAGGTTCCTGACCAGCGACCCGCCCGTCGGGAAAAACGGACCCGGGCGGTTTGAACGCTATGCCCGGGTGGATATCATGGGTTGCAGGATCTGGAGTCCAACTAGGGGAGGCTCTGCGGTGGGTTACGAGCTCAAGGTCACGACCGGTGATGTTCACGCCAAGGCGGCCACGGTGCAGTCCCAGGCGGCCGAGCTCGAGTCGCAGGTGGCCAAGCTCACCTCCGACATGCAGGCCCTGGCCGAGACCTGGACCGGCTCGGCTTCGGCGGCGTTCCAGAGCCTGTACGAGGGTTGGAAGGGCCAGGCCCG
>JAKAXG010000024.1 GCA_021827225.1 Actinomycetes bacterium
TGCCCGGGGCCGCGCCGCGGTCCCGGGGCACAGGGCCCGCGGCCCCGGGGCACAGTGCCCGGCGCCCCGATAGGGGCCTTCTGCCACAGCGTCGACAGGGAGAAAGAACGACACGACCATGTCCCAGCACCGTCTCTCGAGCGCGGCGATGGCCGCCGTGCTGGTGGCCGGCGGCGGCTCCGCACTCGGATGGGCCGCCACCCATCAAGGCCACGCTCCGCAGCCCGCGGCCGCTGCCGCCGGAACCCTCGACCCCTCCGCGGCCGAGACCGGGCCGGGCCGGGCAGCGACCGGGTCAGGCCGGCGCCCGGCGTCGCCGACCGCTAGCTCGCCCGAACCGAGCCCCGCCAGGATGCCGGCGACGCCCGCCCCGGTGGTCGCGGGGCCCACGCTGCCCCGCTCCCTCCCGACCAGGATCCGCATCCCGGCTATCGGCGTCGACTCGGCGCTGCTCCACCTCGGCGAGAACCCCGACGGCACGCTGCAGGTACCTCCCCTGGACGGAAGCCCCGAGACCAACATGGCGGGCTGGTTCGACGGCTCGCCCACACCCGGCCAGTTGGGCCCTTCCATCATCCTGGGCCACGTCGACTCGGCCGCCCAGGGTCCGTCGGTCTTCTTCCGTCTAGGAGCGCTGGCCCCGGGGGACCAGGTACTGGTGAACCGCCAGGACGGCACCACCGCGACCTTCACCGTCAACGCCGTGCGCCGATACACCAAGACGGCGTTTCCGACCTCGAGCGTCTACGGCAACACCGACTACGCAGCTCTCCGGCTCATCACCTGTGGCGGTCCCTTCGACCCGGCCACCCGCCACTACCTCGACAACATCGTGGTGTTCGCCCACCTGACCGGCGGCGGTCATGGTTGACCGGCCGCCGCGGCGCGGCCTGACGGCGCGGCACCTGCAGCTCGGCCTCGCCGTGCTCTGGCTGCTCGACGGGGCCCTGCAGCTGCAGCCGTTCATGTTCACGCAGGGCTTCGCCCGGCAGGTGATCGCCCCGGCCGCCCAGGGACAGCCGGCGCTCGTCAGCGCCGCCGTCGGATGGGCGGCCCGGCTGGTGGCCGCCCACCCGGTCGCCTGGGACGCCGGCTTCGCCGCCGTCCAGATCCTCATCGGACTCGGCCTGATATGGTCCCGCACGGCCCGCCTGGCCCTGCTGGGATCCTTCGCCTGGGCGGCCGGGATCTGGTACCTCGGCGAGGGCCTCGGCGGTATCGGGGGCGCCCACACCTCGCTGCTCGTCGGCGCCCCCGGGGCGGTCGCGGTGTATGCCGTCATCGGGGCCGCGGCCTGGCCGGATCCGGCCAAGCCCCCGGCCCGCTCTCCTGCGGCGGTGACCGCCTGGCTGCTCTCTGGCGGTCACAACCGGCCGCCCCGAAGCTGGGCCCCGGCGGCCTGGGCGCTCATCTGGGTGGGCGACGCCGTGTTCCGGCTGCTTCCCGGCCAGAACCGAGCCGGCGACCTGGCGTCCACCATCGCAGGCAACGCCGGCTCGGCGCCGGCATGGCTGGCCTCCCTCGACCGGGCGGTCGCCTCCGGAATGCGTCACGGCGGCACCTCGCTGGTCGCCGCCTTCTTCGCCGTCGAGGTGGCGATCGGGCTGCTCGCCCTGGCCTCTCCCCCCGTCCGGGCGGTCGCTGCCGGCGCCGGCATCGCCCTGGCCGCGTTCTTCTGGCTGGTCGGCCAGAGCCTGGGAGGCATCTACAGCGGCCAGGCCACCGACCCCAGCACCGCCATCCCGCTGGCCCTGCTCGGCGCCGCCCTGCTCTACCTCCCCGGCCGGCGGGCCGCCGTGCCGGCTCCCGCAGCGGCAGCGGCAACAGCGGCGGCCAGCAGGAGGCGAGCACACCGTCAGCCTGTGCGAGGATATTTTGAAGTGGCGCAGGACCGGCTCTAGCAGGGTGCGGACGCCGGACGGGGAGGGCGGTGAGCAGGTTGAGCATCGGGAGCCGGGAAGGGGCGGCGACCAGGCTGGCGCGCTCCGCCGCGGGCATGGCCGCCGTGGCGGTCGTCGCTGCGCTGGTGTCGGCGTGTTCCAGCGGCGGGCACAGCAGCCTTCCTGCGGGAGAGGGATCGGCTGGAGAGGCGTCCAGCGCCAAGCATCCGGCCAGCACCACCACCACGACGGTGGGTCCGCATTTCACGATCAGCCCCGGCGACGGAACCGCCGGCGCCGACCCGTCGGCGGGCATAACCGTCACGGCGAGCGACGCCACCCTGACCAACGTCACCGTGCAGACCGCCGGCGATCCCGTGTCGGGGGCCCTCAGCCAGGGAAACACCGTCTGGCACAGCCAGGGGACGCTCGACGTCTCACAGAGCTACAAGGTGACGGCCACCGGGGTCCGACCGGGCGGTAGGACCGTCACCAGCGTGAGCACGTTCCACACCCTCACCCCGACCAAGACCTTCCGGACGGAGATCTTCGAGGGAACCAACCAGACCTACGGCGTGGGCATGCCCATCATCCTGTATTTCAACCAGCACATCGTCGACAAGGCGGCGGTGGAGCAGGCCCTGCAGGTCACCACGTCCAAGCCGGTGGTCGGAGCCTGGTACTGGGACGATCCCTGCAACATGGCCACCACCTGCGCTTACTTCAGGCCGCGTGACTATTGGCCGGCCGATACCACGGTGAGCTTCACCGGCCACCTCGACGGTGTGCAGGGCGCACCCGGCGTGTACGGCACCTACACCCTGAGCCAGACCTTCAAGATCGGCCCGTCGCTGGTGGCCGTCGGGAACACCGCCACCCACCGCACGCAGATCTATCAGGACGGCAAGCTTCTCTACAACTGGCCCATCAGCTCCGGCCGGCCCGGCGACGACACCCCCGACGGCAGCTACCTGACCATCGACAAGCACAACCCGGTGCAGATGGTCGGACCGGGCTACAACATCTCGGTCCCGTGGTCGGTGCGCTTCACCTGGAGCGGGGACTACTACCACGACGCCTACTGGTCGGTAGGCCAGCAGGGGTTCCAGAACGTCAGCCACGGGTGCGTGAACCTGGCGCCGGCGGACGCCCAGATCTACTACGGCCTCGCCGTCCCCGGCGACCCCATAACCATCGTCGGCAGCCCGGTGGCCGGTACATGGGACAACGGCTGGACCGAGTGGTTCCTGAGCTGGGACCAGTACCTGAAGGGCAGTGCCCTGCACGAGGCGGTGGTGGCCGGACCGAGCGGCAGCAACTTCGTGGACCCGGCGTCGCTGCCTCCCTCGGCCGCCACCGCCCCGTTGTTGACCTCGCCGGCCAACAACTCGGCTGCGCAGTAGCGGGGGCCGGCGGGCCGGCGGGCCGCCACGCCGTCGCTCGGGCGCGCCGGTCGCGTGACGCGACCGGACAGGATCTTGGGGACGGCTCGTTTCCTGGCGCGTTGTGACACCGATTCGCGCGCTTTTGGGACACGATCTTGGCGCCGGCGAAGATCGTGTCCGGTCGTGACACGCGGAAGGGCCTGGCGGTGACGGCGCGGCGGGGTGGAGGGCCGGAGACGTGCCGGGCGGCCGACTCGCCGCCCCCGCCGGCCCACCCCGCCGGAGACGTGCCGGGCGGCCGACTCGCCGCCCTCGCCGGCCCCCGCCGGCCGGGCCGGCCTCAGCCGACCGAGTAGTTCTGGCCGGGCGACGGCGTCCCGGAGGTCACAGAGAACGCACCGGTGATGCCGGACGGTGAGAGCTTCGCAGGGGCGGCGGCGGTCGTGGTGGCCTCTTCCCAGTACTGCCCGGGGGCCAGGCCGGCGAAGGTGTAAGGGGTGGCGCCGGCGACCAGGGTCACCACCTGCGGGGTACCCACCTTGGTGGCGCAGGTGCTGTCCGAGCACAGGGTGACGGTCACGCTGGTGCCGGCGGTGCCGGCGGTGCCGCTGACCGTGCCGGTCAGGCTCCCGCCGTAGGTGAACGTCGGCCCGGGGGCGGTGCCGCCGGAGGTGACCGTCACCGGGTTGGGAACCCCGCTGGACGTGGCCCCGGTGACCTCGACGTAGTAGCTGCCCGGGTCCAGGCCGGTGAGGCTGTACGCCCCCGACGTGGGTGCCGAGGTCTTCACCGGGGTGGTGCAGGGGTAAGCGCTGCACACGTCGACCGTCACCGGCCCGGCCGTGGTGGTGACCGTGCCGGTGATGCCGCCGGTGTAGTCCACCGACACCGGCGCCGAGACATTGGAGCTGCCGATGGAGACCTGGAACGTCGCCCCGCTGGCGATGGTCAGTGACCCGACGGTGGCGGTGTAGTCGTTCGACGGGTCAGGGTTGACGGAGCTGAAGGTCGCCATACCGCTGGAATTGGTGGTGGCCGATATGCCCGTGATCGGGGTGAGCGGAGAGTCCGTGATGGTCACCGTCAGGCCGGCGGGGACCGGAGCCCCCGTCGTGGCGTCGGTGACGGTCACCGTCACCGGTACCGGCGCCGGCGACACGGTAAGGGTGGGGGTGGCGGAGACCGGGCCGGTCGGCGGCGAGGTGGTGGAAAGGTCGACGGTGTCGGTGTTGGAGGGGCTGTACCCGCTGGTCCCGGTCGACGCCTGGACGGTGTAGCTGCCGAGCGGCAGGTAGTCGCTGGTGTACTGGCCGGTGGAGCCGACGCTGACGGTGTCGACCGGCCCGGAGGAGTTGCTGAAGGTGACGGTCAGGTCGCTGGGGCTGATGGAGGAGTTCGCCGACACCGCCGCCGTGCCGGTGATGGTGCCCATCAGGACGGTGAAGGTGGCGCTCGCCGCCGGGGCGGAGGTGGACGTGGCCGGCACGTACTCCGCCACGTTGCCGCCGGGGCAGACGAGCAGGCCGTCGTCGGCCTGGGCCGGGACGCCCGAGCCGGTGACGGTCAGGTCGTAGAAGTCGGGCACCACCCCGGAGAACGACGCCTTGCCGTTGACCGGCACCGAGGCGGTCTGGCTGTTGCCGAACCCGGTGGCGGCCAGCGTCCCCCCGTTCGGGCAGGTGAGCGACAGGCCGGTGGGCGGGGTGGCCGGCGACAGGGAAACGGTGTCACCGGTCAGGCTGACGCCCTTCAGGTTGGTACCGACCGCGACCGAGAGGTTGACCGGGCTGGGGGTCAGCGACACGTCCTGGATGGTGGTCAGCGACGGGGAGGTGACGAAGCTCTGCTGGTAGCCCGAGGCGTACTGGTATCCGGCCAGGGTGGCCTCCAGCCGGTAGCTGCCGTCGGTGATCTTCACCGATGAGGCGCTCGGGAACTTGTAGGAGCCGTCGGCGCCGGTGGTCATCGAGTCGACCTTGTTGCCCTTGCTGTTGAGCAGTGTCACCACCACGCCGGCCAGCGGGCAGGGGTTCTGCGCCGGGGTGGCGCACGAGCCGGGGGTGGTGACCGTGCCCTCGACGGTGTCGTAGTTGAGGGTGAGCGACACCGAGGTGGTGCGGGCCTGATCGCCGATGTGGTAGCCGATGGTCTCGGTGAGGGGGGCGTACTGGGCCAGCGCGAAGCTGTAGGTGTAGGTAGTCGGATCGGGCGCCGGTGTCATCACCGCGGTGCCGGTGGCGTCGGTGGTGCCGGTGACCGTGCGGCCGATGGTGCTGGTGCCCACGATGGCCACCCCCTGCAGCGGCGTCCCGCCGGCCCCGGTGACGGTGAAGGTCTGCGGGACCTGGGTGGCGGCCACGTCGATGGGGCTGCCGCCGTTGACGGCGTTGTCGCCGGCCACCACCGTCACCGGGTAGGTGGTGGTCGGGGAGGTGTAGCCGGCGGGGGCGGTGATGCCCACGCTGTACACCGACGACGGGCAGATGCCGCCGTCGCTGGCCGAGGGGTTGGTGATGGTGAAGGTCCCGTCGGTGCCGGTGGCCGCCGACAACGTCGCCGGGGTCGCGGCGGCGCTGCAGCCGGTGCCGGCGGTGGTCAGGGTGGCGGTGATCTTGGCGCCGGCCAGGGGGCTGGCGCTGTTGTAGATCAGCCCGTCGACCAGCCCGCTGAGGTATCCCTCGGCGGTTAGCAGCGGGGCGTCGGTGACGGTCGAGGGGGTGGTGGCCGCCGGGAGCGTCTCGTGGCTGACCGACGTCTGGTAGCCGGGGGCGGCCACGGTGACGGTGTAGTCGTTCTCGGTGGAGGTGAGATCCCCGATGGTGGCCGTCCCGACCGACGAGCTCAGGGGGACGGTGGCCACCGTCTGGCCGGCGCCGTTCTGCACGGTGACCGTCGGGTAGCCCAGGCCGGGCAGCGGGCTGAAGGCGGGGGTGACGACCAGCGTGACGTGGGCGGTCAGGCTGATGGCGCCGACGCCCAGGTTGGCGGTCGGGTCGGGGGTGGGCCCGGGGGTGTAGGTGTAGGTGCCGTCGGTGACCGTCGGCGGCCCCCCGCCGCCCACGCCCAGGGTGTCGGTGCAGGTGGCGTCGCACAGCGGCACGGAGAAACCCTCCAGCACGGCGGTGTCGTAGCCGGTGTCGGTGAAGGTGAGGTTGTAGACGCCGGGATAGGCCTCACCGGTGCCCTGGCCCGATTCCTGCCAGACGATGTTGTCGGTGGCCGAGGCGTTGGTGCTGATCGACAGGCCGGCCGCCGCCGGGGCCACGCTGATCGACGCCCCCACCGGCGACGCCAGGGTGCCGGTGACCGTGCTGGGGTTGGGGGTCAGGGTGAACGCCTGGGTGGCGAAGCCGGCGTCGGTGGTGTTGGTGGCCGAGGAGAAGTGCTGGAAGGCCCCGCCGTCGACGGTGAAGGTGGCCGCCCCCGGGACGGTGCCGACCAGGGCGGACGCCGGGATGGTCCAGATGCCCGAGCCGCCCACGGTGGTGGCGGGGATCGTGCGGCTGCCGGTGCCGCCGCCGGGTTCGGTGGCGGTCACGCTGAGGGCCACCACCGCCGGCTCGTCGGCGGCGGACAGCCCCGGACAGGCGCCGACCGCGGTGGCGCTGGCCGCGCAGGTGAGCACGCCGGTCGGGGTCCGCCACGGGAACGACACGGTGATGCTCACCCCCGGGGTGGGCGGCACCAGCAGGGCGCTGTCGACGGTGGTGTTGTTGTACACCGCGGTGAACGGCGCCGAGGTCGGCGCGCTGTAGACCACCTTGTTGGAGTCGGTGTAGGTGAACGAGGCGGTGAACGGGGCGCCCACCAGGTTCAGCGGCAACGGGATGTCCAGCTCGTTGGAGGTGCCGGTCCCGGTGCAGCTCAGGCTGAACCCGGCGCTGGCCGTGCCGGCCACCCCGTTGACGGTGACCGTGACCCCGGGGGTGGGCACGGGAGCGGTGGCCCCGGCCGGGTAGGTGAAGGTCTTGACCCGGTAGTCGGGCAGGAGGGTGAGCACCGGGCTGGGGTTGGCGGTCCCGGGGGCGCCGTTGAGCAGCACGTCGACGCCGGGCTGGAGCTGCACCGAGGTGGTGAGAGGCTTGTACGGGCTGGTCCCGGCGCAGCCCCCGGTGCCGCTGACCGGGGGTCCCTTGACCACCAGGGTGTAGTTGCCGTGGGGCAGGCCGTCGAACTCGAAGCCGCCCTGGGCGGGCGTCGCCCCCGAGGCGGTCGGGTCCGTGACCGGCTGGTACACGATCCCGGTCTGGGCGTTGGTCATGGTCACCACCGGGAAGGGGACCCGGGCGCCGGTCCCGTCGACGACCACCCCGGCCACGCGGTCCAGCTGGGGCATGAGGATGGTGGGGGCGAAGGCCAGCGCCCCCAGGGCCAGGGTGACCTGCACGGTGGTGGACTCGAAGGCGACCGGCGCCAGCAGGTGGCTGGCCAGGTCCAGGCTCTGGCAGGTGGTGGCGGTGGGGCAGTCGGCGGTGACGGTGTGGGTGCCGGGCGCCACGTCGTGGACGGCGAACGCCCCGCTGGCGTCGGTGATGACCGAGGTGGGCTGCCCGTCGAGGGATATCTCCGCCCCGACCACCGGCTTGGCGGTGGCCAGGGACTCCACCACCCCCTGCACGGTGCCGGTGGCCAGGGACTGCTGGGGCACCGGGGTCAGGCTGAGGTTGACGGTCTGCACCTGGCCGGGGGCCACCGACACCTGGGCCGACACGGTGGCGTAGCCGTACTTCTCGAGGGTGAGCACGTACTGGCCGGGCGGTACCTGCGGGAAGCTGAAGCTGCCGACGGTGCCGCCGGAGGTGGTGAGGGTCTTGTAGGTGTTCTGCTGGTTGGCCAGGACGGCCCCGGCTCCGGCCAGCCCGGCGCCCGCCGCGCTGGCCAGCCCGGTGACCTCGGCGGTGGAGGGGGTGACGGTGGCGTTGACCGTGGCGTTGTCGGTGCTGGGGTCGGAGGTCAGCGAAACCTGCTGGGTCTGGCTGACGTAGCCGGGGCCGGCGATGGTGAGGGCGTAGATCCCCGGTACCGGCAGGTCGGGCAGGGAGTAGGTGCCGACGGCGCCGACGGTGGTCGTGGTGGTGGTGCGCGACATGGCGGCGTCGGAGATGGTGACGCTCAGGCCGCCGACCGGCTGGCCGGTCCGGGCCGAGACGACGGTGCCGCCGACCGATCCCTCACCCGGGGTCATGTTCAGGGTGACCGGGCTCTGGCTGGAGCCGGCCCCCAGGGTGACCAGACTGGTCTGTGTGCTGTAGCCGGGCAGGGTGGCGGTGATCAGGTAGGTGTCGGGGGTGGTCAGCCCGTGCACCGCCCAGCTGCCCACCGCCCCCACCGTCGGGGTGCGGGTGGTGAGGCTGACGGTGCCGTCGGTGATGGTCAGCTGCACCCCGCCTAGCGGCCCGTGGGGCCCGTCGACCGTGCCGGACAGGGACCCGGCGCCGGGGACCAGCCGGGCGGAGAGGCTGAGCGGCTTCCCGTCCCCGGTGACGTCGACCACGTAGTCGGCGGTGGCGTAGCCGGCTTTGGAAAAAGACACCAGGTAGTACCCCGGCTGACCGATCCCGGCGAAGGCCCAGAACCCGTCGGGGGAGGTGGTGGTGGTCATGGCCTTCAACGGCGTTCCCGGGGTGGGTGCCGACGCCGCCGTCAGGGCCGGGCCGTACAGCTTGGTCAGCGGGGCGCTGGTGGCCGAGGTGAGCACGGCCCGCGACGACGCCGGGGCGATGTCGGCGGCGGCCACCGCCACCGGGGTGGGGGAGTCGGTCAGCGAGGTGGGCGTCACCGTCACGGTCACCCCGCCGGGGGTGCTGGCCGCCACCTTGCCGCTCAGCCGGCTGGGCAGCTGCCCGGATCCGGCCCCGCCGCCGGCGACCGAGCCGCCGCCGCCACCGCCCGCTCCACCGGCCCCGCCGGCGGAGCCACCGCCACCGGACGCGCCGGTCCCCCCGCCGCCGGTCGGCCCAGCCGGCACGGAGGCCGGCGGGTTGTTGTTGGCGGCCTGCTGGTTGGCGCTCTTGTTGACCCGGGAGCTCAAGCTGGTGATGCCCACCGCCGCCACCGCCACCCACAGGGCGACCACGGCCACGATGGCCACTGCCTTGGTGGCCCACAGCGGCATCATCGAGCGCTGCACGAAGGCGCCCTCGACGAACACCGGGGTGCCCCGGGTGCGCACCCCGATCACGTAGGGCCGGCGGCGGGGGCTGCCCAGCACCGGGCGGGGCCCGACCAGCCGGGCCCGGACCCGGACCTCCTGACCGGGGCCGAGCACCTGGGTGGCGCCGGACAGGCGGACCTTCATCTCCCGGTCGGGCGAGGACGGGTCCAGGTCCACCCGTACCGGGGTCCGGCCCCGGTTGCGCAGGACCACCTCGGCCCGGCCCCGGCGCCCGCCCCGGGCCTCCGGCGGCTCGAGGGCGGCGGCGACCACCGAGCCGTCGATGACGGTGAGGTCCAGGTCCCCCGACGCCTGCCCGCCGGTGCTGTCGGTGGCCACCACGGAGGCCACCAGCCGGCTGGGGGGATGGCCGAGGGGGACGGTCACCACCACCTCGGTGGTGGCCACCGCCCCCGGGGCCAGCGGCCCGACCGGCGGCGGCAGGTGCACCCACGCCGGGTCCAGGCCGGCGACCGAGACCGACACGGTGGAGGGGTCGGTGCCCAGGTTGGTGACCGTGACCGCCACCCGGCACGGCGAGCCGGGGGTGATCTCCTCCGCCGCCGTGCGCACCGACAGCAACGGGACGGGGTCCATGCCGGGCCCGGTCACGGGGTGTTCACCGTCAGCGGGTCGGTCGCCGGGTCGCAGGTGCCCGACCCGGCGGTGGTGGTCGAGGTGGTGGAGGAGGTGGACGGGTTCTGCGACCCGGTGGCCTGGCTGCCGCACACCGGCTGCGCCTGGCCCTGGCTGGTGTGCACCACGACGGTCTCCTGGGTGGCCGAACCGGCCGGGTAGGAGATGGCCAGCACGTAGTCCTGGGGGGCGTCCACGTTGGTGAAGGTGAACTGGCCGGAGCTGTCGGTCAGCACGCTGGCCACGCTCACGGTCGGGTACTGGCTGGCCAGGTACAGCGTCACCTGGGCGCCGGGCACCGCCTGGCTGTGCTTGCTGGCCTGCACCACCGTCCCGTAGATGGACGCCGCGGGGGTGAGCTGCGGGTTGTACTGGAACCGCTGGCCGGGGGTCAGGGTCAGGATGGACGAGGTGGGCTGGCCGCCCTGGCGGCTGAAGCTGATGGTGTAGGTGCCCGGCGTGACCCCGTCGATCTCGTAGGCCCCCGGGGTGGGGCTGTCGGCCGACACCACCTGGTAGGAGCTGGTCCCCGAGCTGAGCAGCACGGTCACCTGGTGGACCGGCTGGCCGCCGGTCTGGGTGATGGTCCCGTACACCGCCGCCGTGTCGGGCGCCAGGTCGGCGTCGACGCCGGTGAGGTTCCCGTTGGTGGACGTGAGGCTCACCGCCTTGGTCTGGGAGGTGAGGTCCGGGCGGGAGAAGGTGAGGGTGTAGTCGCCGGGGTCGACCAGGCCGGTGAGCTGGTAGGTGCCGACCGGGCCCTGGCTCAGGGTGACGGTGGACGAGGAGGTCTGTCCGTTGGTGGCCGTGACCGTCACCCCGCCGGCCGGGACGCCGCCGCTGGTGACCGTGCCGGAGACCGACCCGGTGCCGGCCGCCAGCAGCACCGACACGCCGGTCAGCTGCTGGTGGGCGGCCAGGGACAGAGACAGCGTCTGCGACGCATACCCCGGCGCTGTCACCACGACCGTCAGGTTGTCGGGGGTGGGCAGGTCGGACAGGACGAAGTCACCGACCGACCCGGGGGTGGTCTCGCTGACGCTGCTCACCGTTGAGGACCCGTCCGACGCGGCGATGGTCGCCCCACCCAGAGGACCGGACGCGGTGGAGACGCTCCCGCTGATGGAGCCGTCCCCTTTGTGCAGAGTAATGACCACACCCGAGCGGGTCTCCCCGCCGGCCAGGTTCACCTGCTGGACGGCCGGGGCGTAACCGGACTTGACCACCACCAGGTCGAAGGTGCCCGGCGACGGCACGTTGCCCAGGGTGAAGTTCCCCGACGAGCTCAGCGTCTGGGCGGTGACGATGGTGGGGCCGGCTCCCTGCTGGGCCGGGGTGGGCGGGGCGGCCGCCGTCAGGTAGGCGGCGGGGACCATGGCGCCGGCGGCGGTGGCGGCCGTCGAGGCGGGGGCGGTCGCCGATGGCGGGGCGGTGGTGGTCGTCGTCGGTGCGGTGGTGGCCGGGGTCGGGGACGGGCTGGCCGGGGTGGCGTTCTGGGCGGCGGCGGCCGCGGCGGCGTCACCCCCCGGGCCGGGGACCTCCAGGGTGAGCACCGCCCCGCTGGGATCGGCGCCCACCACCTGGCCGGTGATGGTGCCGGGCAGCCCGCCCAGCTGGATGTCGATGTTGGCGACCGTCTTGCCCGCCGACAGGGTGACGGGGGTGGCCCCGGTGGCGGTGAGGCTGTCGGGGTACCACAGCGACGCGAACCCGGCCCCCTGGAACTGCAACTTGTAGGCGCCGGCGGCCAGACCGGAGAAGTGGTAGCTGCCCTGGGGGCTGGTGGCGGTGGACACGATGGGGCTGGTCAGGTTGGAGGACTGGAAGATCTCCACCGTCACCCCGCCGACGGGGGTGCCGGTGCTCTGCTGGGCCACCGTGCCCGACACCCCGGCGGTGCCGGCGTTGGCGTTGCCGGCCTGGTTGGCCTGGGCCACCTGCAATGCCAGGTTGCGGTCGGCGTTGGAGGTGGTGACGACCTGGGACAGGGCCACGGCGATGACCACGGCGAACACCGTCGCCGCGGCCAGCAGCCCGGTGAGGGCCATGGCCCCCCGGGACAGCCGGGCCTTCTGCACCCAGCTGCCGGCGGCGACCACCGGAGCGCCGGGCGGGCCGGCCACCACCGTGTAGGGGCGGATCTTGGGGCTGCCGAACCACGGCCGGGGGGCCCGGAGCACGGCGGTGGCGATGCGCTGCTCGCCGGGGCCCACCGCCGGGGTCGCGTCGTTGAACCGGAAGCGCACCTCGCCGGTCTCGTCCCGGCCGTCGAGGGCCACGTCGAGGGCGGCGTTGCCGGTGTTCTCCATCATCACCGCCACCGCCGCCTGGCGGCCGGCGGTCACGCTGACGGGGTCGAGGGCCAGCTTCAGCCCCGGCTCGGCGGGGACGGTGAGCTCCACGTCCACGACCGTCCGGTCGTGGGGCGGGGTGAGCTCGGTGACCTCGATGGCCACCGACCGCCGGCCGGCCGGCACCCCGCGGGGCAGGGTGACGGTCACCACGGCCACCCCCGCGGTGTCGGGGAACAGCGACAGCCGCTCCTGGTCGATGGTGGCCCAGCGGGGGTCCACCCCCAGCACCCGGATCTGGTGACCGCTGATCAGGGTCCCGGTGTTGGCCACCGACACGGTGACGACGGTGGGCTCGCCCGGGACCGCGGAGAACTGCCTGGGGGTGACCTCGACGCGCATCACGCCCCCGCCGTGCTGTCGGAGGTGAGGGTGGCCGGGGCGGTGGCGGTCTGCCCCGGCTGCAGGTGGACCAGCACCGTCGACGACTGGTAGCCGGTGAGGGAGAACGTGACCGAGTAGCTGGCCGCCGGCAGGCCGGTGAGGCTGAACCCGCCGGCCGGGCTGGACGTGGTGGACGTGGTCCGCACGGTGGTGCCGTCGGTGACCGTGACCTTCACGCCGGTGAGGGTGCCGCCGGCGGACGAGGTGACGGTGCCGGTGATGGTGCCGGTCAGCGGGGCCAGCTGCACCGCGACGCCGGTCTTCGAGCCGCTCGAGCCGAGCGGGACGGCCACCGTCTGGGACTGGTAGCCGGCCAGGGAGAAGGTGAGGGTGTAGTCGCCGGGGGTGTTCAGCCCCGACAGCAGGAACGCCCCGACGCTGCCGGCGGTGAGGGTGTGGGTGGTGGGCGAGGCCGGGGCGTTGTCCACGGTGACCGCCACCCCGCCCAGCGGGGCGCCGGTGGTCGAGTCCACTTGGCCGGAGATCTGCCCGGCCCCTCCTGTCAGCGTGACGGACAGGTTGGTCAGCGACTGGCCGGGCCCCAGGTGCTCGGCGACGGTGTCGGTGCCGTAGCCGGGGTCGGTGAAGGTGAGCAGGTAGGTGGCCGGGGTGGTCAGGTTGGGGATGGTGAACTGCCCCACCGCCCCGGTGGTGGGGGTGGCGGACGTAACGGTCTGGCCGTTGGCGTTGGCGGTGATGGTCACCCCGCCGAGCGGTTTGGTGCCGTCGGTGACCACCCCGCCCAGCGTGCCCGGCCCGGCCGACATGGTCACGGTGTTGGCGATGTGGGCCTCGCCGCCGGCGATCTCCTCGGTGTCGGAGGCCACCTGGTAGCCGGGGGCGCTGAAGCTCAGGTCGTAGGTGCCCGGGGCGGGGAGGGCGGCGACGGTGTAGTTGCCCGACGAGTCGCTGGTGGTGGTGGCCACCGGCTGGCCGCTGCCCTGCTCCGACACCACCGTGACGGTCACCGGCGGGGACGGGGTCTGGCCGGTGTCGACGGTGCCGGTGATGGAGCCGGGCAGGCCGGAGATGGTGGTGTTGATGCCGTCGGTGCTGGTCTGGGCGGAGACCTGCACCGGCGTGGCCGCCGACTCCGAGGAGGCGTCGGGATACCACTGGTCCTGGTAGCCGGTGGCGGAGAACATCAGCTTGTAGGCGCCGGGCAGGAGGCCGATCAGCGAGTAGCTGCCGTCGCTGGCGGTGGCCGCCGAGGACACCAGCACCGGCCCGTTCGGGGTGTCGCGCACCGCCTCCACGCTGATGCGGCCGATGCCGGCGCCGGTGCTGGCGGCGCGCACGGTGCCGTTGATGGTGCCGCCCACGCCGATGACCACCCCGGACTTCGGTACGGCGCCGGCCGGCATCGGCCCGTCGGTGGCGGCGGCCAGCACCCCGGGCCGGCCCAGCACCCCGAACGCCGAGGTGTTCACCGGGTGGGTGGCGGCGACGGCCGCGTAGAACGACGGGGGGACCTGCTTGGTGAGCGGGTCGCTGGAGTTGGCCTTGTTCAGGGCGACGAGGAACACGGCCGCCCACATGGCCACGATGGCGGCCAGCACCACGGTGGTGCGGGCCCCCACGGGGATGATCGGGGCCTGGCGGAGCGAGGCGGTGGCGTCGATCTCCAGCTCGCCGGCCCGGGCCAGGACCGACACCCGGTGGCGTCTCTCCGAACCGAACAGGTGGCGGCGTCCCTGCACCCGCAGCTCGGCGTGGGCCTCGGCGCCGGGACCGACGGTCAGCGACGGCGGGTCCACCCGGGCGGCCAGCGTGCGGGCCGGGTCGGCGGCGGCCAGGTCCAGGTCCAGGGTGGTGTTGCCCTGGTTGGTGGCGGTCACCCGGTAACGGGCCCGGCGGCGGGCCCGGCGGGCGGGCGGGTCGACGGCCAGAGCGGCGGCCGGGGCCGGGACCACCTCCACGGTCAGCACCAGCTCCAACCGCTCCGAGCTGTCCACGCTGGACGCCACCTCGACGGTCACCTCGTGGCGGCCGGCGGGGTAGTGGCGGCCGGCGGTGAAGGTCAGGTCCATCCGGCCGCTCGACCCGGGGAACAGGGCCAGCAGGGCGGGCAGGCAGGTAGCGGTCAGGCCGTCACCGGTTCTGGCGCCGGCGGTGACACCGTCGATCACCGCCAGGGTGTTGGTCACCTCGATCACGGCCACGCCCGGCTGGCCGGGGGCCAGCAGCAGCGTTTCGGTGATCAGGGAGGCGCGCATGAGGGGGCGGGCGGGGCCGGGCCTACTGGGGCCCGGACGTCCGGGTCTCGCTCGCCCGGGTTTCCCGCGTCACCGTGCCGGTCCGCCGCAGCCGGCGGGGGGTGGAAGGCTCGGTGGCCACCCAGCGGGCGGTCGCCGCCGGTACGGGCGGGGCCGGCGCGGCCATCGACGGGTCGATGCCGACGTCGATGCTGGTGGGCGGGGCGGCGGTGGCCTGCCATGCGTGTACAGGCAGAGCGGCTGTCACTGTGAGCTGCAGGCCGGGCTTGAGCCGGCCGCCGAGGGCCGACCAGAACTCCCCGGGGACCCGGTCGCCGGCCGGCGCCAGGGAGATCTTCCCCGGGCCTTCGATGACGCCGGCGGGGACGGCCCCGTCGGGCAGCTGGCCCTTGGCCATCACGGACTGGAGGATGCTGCCGAGCAGCTGGTGCTCGTCGCGCACCTCGGTGGCCCAGGCGGTGATCAGGTACTGGAAGTCGACGGCCGGGTTGACCAGCCGGCGCTCGATGCCACCGTCGCCGTGGCGCTGGTCCAGGCCGGTCAGGGCGGTCTGGGAGGAGCGCGACAGATCCCAGAGGAACACGTTGACGGTGGGACGGTTGAGGGCGGCCCCCCATGCCTTGTCCGGCGTCTCGAACGACACTCCGATGGAGGACTCCGGCAGCGGGACCTGCTCACGCAGGAATTGCTCCAGAGCCCGGTCTATGAAGTTGATCACCCCGTTTGCTCCTTCGGGGGCGAATCATAGTGACCGGCATAGTCGTGCATCCATCGGTCGGGCGGTACTTTTTCATACGGATCAAGCGGAAGTCGACAAAGAGCCTTTTGGCCGTTTTTGTGCCTGATTTCGGCGGTTGGGGCGGCCGGGCCTGGGTTTTTGCCGGCGGCCGGCCTGCTGATCCGGCT
>JAKAXG010000662.1 GCA_021827225.1 Actinomycetes bacterium
GCCGGCGCATCGACCTCCGCGCCGTCGACCCGGCCGACACCGCCCGGGCGCTCATGTTGTGGGTCAACACGCCCGGCAATCCGGCCGGCGGCCTCGACGACCTGGCGGCCGCTGCCGAGTGGGGCCGGGCCCACGAGGTGCCGGTGTTCAGCGACGAGTGCTACGCCGAGTTCACCTGGGACGGCCCACCCCGGACCGTTCTCGGTCACGGGGGCGGCCCCGACGGCCTCGAGGGGGTGGTGGCGGTGCACTCCCTTTCCAAGCGGTCCAACATGGCCGGCATGCGGGTCGGCTGGTACGCCGGCGACCCGGACCTGGTCACCTACCTCCAGGAGGTGCGAAAGCACGCCGGCTTCATGGTCCCGGGGCCGGTGCAGCGGGCCGCGGTGGCGGCGTTGTCGGATCAGGAGCACGTGGAGCGCCAGCGGGCGCTCTACCTGGAGCGGCTCCGCTTCGCCGCCGGGGTGCTGTCGGCGGTCGGGGTGGAGTGCCCCCTGCCCGGCGGCGGTTTCTACCTGTGGGCCCCGGTTCCCGGCGGCGACGAGTGGGAGTGGACCTCCTGGCTGGCCTCCGCCGGCGGGGCGCTGGTCTCGCCCGGATCGTTCTACGGTCCGGCCGGCGCCGGCTTTGTGCGGCTGGCCGTGGTCGCCCCCATGGAGAGGCTGCAGCTGATGGCCTCCCGGCTGGGGGTGTAGCCGGCCCCCCAGGCGGCCCGGGCGCCCCCGACCCGATCGGGTAGCGTCGCAGACCATGGCAGACCTCCAGTCGCAGATCCAGGAGCTGTGGGAGCGCCGCGAGACCGTGGGCCCCGACGACGCCGACGCCGCCCAGATCGTGCGCGCCGCGGTCGGGCTGCTCGACCGGGGCGAGGCCCGGGTGGCCGAGACCGGGCCGGACGGGGAGCCGGTGGTCCACGAGTGGCTGAAGCAGGCCATCCTGCTGCTGTTCCGGGTTTCGGCTCTCGAGACCGTCGAGGCCGGGCCGTTCGAGTTCGTGGACCGGTTGCCGCTCAAGCGCGACTACGCCGCCGCCGGCGTCCGGGTGGTGCCCGGGGCGTCGGCCCGCTGGGGCAGTTACCTGGAACCCGGCGTGATCATGATGCCGAGCTACGTCAACATCGGGGCCCGGGTCGGCTCCGGCACCATGGTGGACACCTGGGCGACGGTGGGAAGCTGCGCCCAGATCGGGCGAAACACCCACCTTTCGGGGGGGGTGGGTATCGGAGGGGTGCTGGAGCCGCCGCAGGCCGCTCCCGTGATGATCGGCGACGAGTGCCTGATCGGCAGCCGCTGCGTCGTCGCTGAGGGGGCCCGGGTGGGCGACGGGGTGGTGCTCGGCGCCGGGTGCATCCTGACCGGCACCATCCCCGTGGTCGACGCCGAGACCGGCGAGGAGCTGTCCCGGGGGATCGTTCCGAGCTGGTCGGTCGCGGTGTCGGCCACCCGGCCCCGCCGCTACCCCGGAGGCGAGTTCGGTATGTCCTGCGTGCTGGTGATCCGCCGGCTCGAGCCGGGGGAGCGTCACGACAAGTCGAAGCTCAACGACATCCTGCGCCAGCACGGGGGCACCCTCTGAGCCAGCTCCTGGCCGCCACCGCCGCCCTGGTCGACATCCCGTCGGTCAGCCACGGCGAGCGGGCCCTGGCCGACCGGGTGGAAGCGGAGCTGCGGGCTCTTGGCCGCCTGGACGTCCGCCGCATCGGGGACAACGTCGTCGCCCGCACCGACCTCGGCCGTCCCCGGCGGCTGCTCCTCGCCGGCCACCTGGACACCGTGCCCGCCAACGGCAACGCCCGGCCCCGCCTGGACGGCGACACCCTGTGGGGTCTGGGCAGCGCGGACATGAAGGGCGGCCTGGCGGTCATGCTCGACCTGGCGGCCGGTGTGACCACCCCAGCCGTGGACGTGACGTGGGTGTTCTACGCCGCCGAGGAGGTGGCCCGCGAGCACAACGGGCTGCTGCAGATCGAAGCCGTCGATCCGGCGCTCCTGCGCGCCGACGCCGCCATCCTCGGGGAACCGACCGGCGCCGTGATCGAGGCCGGGTGCCAGGGCGTGCTGAAGGCGGAGGTGGTGCTGGTCGGGGCCCGGGCCCACACCGCCCGCCCGTGGATGGGGGTCAACGCGCTGCACCGGATGGGTCCCGTCCTCGACCTTCTGGCCTCCGGCTGGACCCGGGAGCCGGTGATCGACGGCTGCCGCTACCGGGAGGCGGCGCAGGCGGTGCGGGCCGAGTCCGGGGTGGCCACCAACGTGGTCCCGGACCGGGCCGCCCTGGTCATCAACCACCGCTTCGCCCCGGACCGCGACGAGGCCTCGGCCGAGGCGCAGCTCCGGGAATGGCTCGGGCCGCTCCTCGACCCGGGCCGGGGTGACTCCCTGGCGGTGGTGGACTCCAGCCCCGCCGCCCCGCCCAACCTGACCCACCCCCTGCTCGAGGCGCTGGTGCGCACGACCGGCGCCGCCCCCAGGGCCAAGCTGGGCTGGACCGACGTGGCGTTCTTCACCGAGCGCGGGGTGCCAGCGGTCAACTTCGGCCCGGGCGACCCGGAACTGGCCCATACCGCCGACGAAAGGGTGACCGGCTCGGACCTGCAGAAGGCCCGCTCCTGCCTCGAGTCGGTCCTCACCGCCGGCTCCTGAACCCCGCCGCTGCACGCCTCCGGGGCGGGGCCCCGGGGCCGGGGCCGCCTGGCCCTACAGCCGGCGCAGGACCGTCACGACCTTGCCGTAGATGCGCACATCGGATGGGTCGAACACCATCGGTGACATCGACGAGTTGGCCGGGTTGAGCACGACCTTGGATCCCTTGCGTGAGTAGGTCTTGACGGTTGCCTCGTCGCCGGGGATGCCGGCGACGACGACGTCGCCCTTCTCGGCCTCCTCCTGCTGGCGCACCACCACGAAGTCGCCGTCGAGGATGCCGGCCTCGATCATCGACTCCCCCCGGACCCTCAGCATGAACAGCGATCCGTCGCCGGTGAAGTCCTCCGGCAGGGGGAGCAGTTCCTCCACGTTCTCCTGGGCCAGGACGTCGGTTCCGGCCGCCACCTCGCCGAGCAGCGGCACGTGCCGGGCCGGCCGCCGGTCGATGGGGGCCCCGGACATGGCGTCGTATCGGACCTCGATGGCCCTCGGCTTGGTCGGGTCCCGGCGCAGGTAACCCTGCTTCTGCAGGGTGGTCAGGTGGGTGTGGACCGTCGAGGAGGACGTCAGCCCGACCGCCTCACCTATCTCCCGCACCGACGGCGGGTAGCCACGCTCCCGGATCTGGGCGGCGATGAAGTCCAGTATCTCCCGGCGCTTCCCCGT
>JAKAXG010000663.1 GCA_021827225.1 Actinomycetes bacterium
GTACGGAAAGGAGGGCACTGTGGAAACACGGAGCTCGTCCGAGGAGGACGGTCCGCCCCGCTGGTAGGGGGCTCCCCCGCCGGGAGCGGGAGAGCCCGACCGAGGTCGTCGCGGCGGGCGCCGCACTGACTGGCCGGCCCTATGGCCGGGTCATGTTGCGGCGTGACCCGGGACGAGGCGGTCCCACACCGAGAAGCGGTTCAGCCCGTCGACGACGAACTGTGCGAACCGGCACGGAAGAGGCCCTGAGGGGTGTTCGCCGTGCCGGTTCGTCGCGTCGGAGGAAGGCTCACCCGCATGGCCGATAGCTCGGCCGGCGTGAGACCATGAAGGCGTGAGCGACCTTCCGAGCCCGTGGGACGGCCCCCAGACGGGATCCGACCTGGAGGTGGCCGAACGTCCCGGCGGGCTGGACCGGGCCCGGCCCCGGGGCCTGGAGCTGACGCCGGCGGAGCTGACGGCCCGGCGGCGCAACCGCCGGTGGATGCTGGGGATCGCCATCCCCTCGGTGGTGGTCCTGGTGCTGGCTCTGCTCGCCTCCCGCCAGGCCGAGCGCAACCAGCCGAGCGCCCCCACGGTGCCCCCTCCGGCCGGCTACAGCGTGCACAACGACGGCTACTTCTCCTATGTCGTTCCCTCGGCGTGGTCCACCAACCCGGACTTCACCGACCAGGCGGGCGACGTGGACACCTCGGGCAAGACCGGCTGGGCCGCCGAGCACATCGGCTTCCGCCACAGCGCGCCGGTGATCGGCGAGACCCCGCCCGCCTCCCTGCGGGCGTTCGGCATGCCCCGTCCCGAGCCCTACTCCCTGACCGCCGGCCATCCGGTCGCCGTCCGGGGGGCCGCCGCGGCCTTCGCCTACACCATGACCCGCCCCGGCTTCTCGGCCACTGTGATCGACGCCTGGATGACCAGATACGACGTGGAGATCTGGCTGGTGGTGCACGCTCCCGCCCCGGTCACCGCCCGGATCCTGGACAGCCTCCAGGCCTAGCGGCGGTTCAGCCCCTCAGGCTGGGCCACTCGATCCGGCACCACGACACCCGCCGGCACGCCGGGCAGCGCATAAGGCGGGGCCACGGCCGGGTCGGCAGCCACAGCGAGGGGACGAGAGACAGCCCCAGCCCGACCAGGGACATGGGGGTCCGCTGGAGGCAGGTGCGGCACTCGACCACCACCGTGGTGAGCCCCGGGCGCACCTCCGTGTCGTCGAACGCGGCGCCGGGACGGCCGGTCGGCCCGGCCCGGCCCGAGGTGTCGGAGAAGAACGCCCGCCGTCCCGCCGGCGGCTCCGGCGGCGGGCCCCCCGAAGCCGACCGGCGGGCAGGGCCGGCCGGCTGGCCTTCCGGCTCGCCTCCCTGCCCGGTGGCCAGACCGGAGTCGTAGGGCCCGGAGAAGAGGGCCCGGCGGCCGGGCCGCGACCCGGACGCCGGCCTGGCCGGGACGCCCGGCCGGTCGGGCCCGTCGGACCCGCTCACCGGGCCCCCTCCCGACGGGACGGGCCGCCGTCCCGGTCCAGCACCCCGGCCAGATCCCGGTAGGCCTCGGCGCTCGGCGAGCGGGGGGCGTGGCGCAGCACCGAGCTGCCCCGCCCGGGCGCCTCCGCCACCCGCACCGACTTGGGAACGGCGGGCTCGAGCACCGGCAGCCCGTAGGTGCGACCCACCGCGGCCAGGGTGTCCTGGGCCAGCCGGGTGCGGGGATCGAACATGGTGGCGATGACCCCGATGACCTCCAGCCCGGGGTTGGTGAACGATCGGACGTCGGCGATGGTCTCCATGAGCTGGCCCACCCCCCGGTGGCTCAGGGTCTCGCACTGGAGCGGGATGAGGACTCCGCCCGCCGCGGTCAGCCCGTTGATGGTCAGGATCCCGAGCGACGGCGGGCAGTCGATGAGCACCGTGTCGTAGTCGGATCTGATGGGATCGAGGGCCCGGCCGAGGGCGTACTCCCGGCCCGGCCGGGTGAGCAGGTGCACCTCGGCGCCGGCCATGTCGATGCTCGACGGCAGGAGGTGCACGTCGTCGAGGGCTCGGCGGGCCTCGGTCACGTCGGCCTTGCCGATCAGTACCTCGTACAGCGACACCTCGAGGCTGTCGGGATCCACCCCGGTGGAGAAGGTGAGACAGGCCTGGGGGTCCAGATCGACGAGCAGGACGCGGCGGCCCCGCTCGGCCAGGGCTGCGCCGAGGGAATGCACGGTGGTGGTCTTGGCCACCCCGCCCTTCTGGTTGGCGACCGCAACTATCTCCGTCACGGCCCTTCAGCCTAGGGGGCGCCCGCGGCGCCGATCAGCCGGGAGCGGTGGCACCCAGATAGACATCGCTTCCCCACGGCGCGCCCACCGCCGGTTCGAACCTTTCCACCCGCACCGCGGCACCGGCGTGGGGGGCGTCGACCATCACGCCGGAGGGATCCACCACCAGCCCGACGTGGGTGGCGTCGCCCGGGCCCGGACCGAAGAACACCAGGTCCCCCCCGGCCAGCCCGGCGCCGGGAGGGACGGCCGGACCGGCCCGGTACTGCTCCTCGGCCACCCGGGGGATGACCACGCCGGCGGCCGCGTAGGCCGCCTGGGTGAGCCCGGAGCAGTCGAAGCCCACGCCGGGGGTCTCACCGCCCCACCGGTACGGGGTGCCCACCTGGGCCAGGGCGTACTCCACGGCGGCCGTTCCGGCCTGCCCCGGCGGCGGCGAGTCCAGGCCGAGGGCCCCGGCGGTGGCCAGCACGGTCGCCACGTAACCGGCCGAGTGGTTGTAGTCGTACACGGCCCGGTCGAGGGTGGCCGGGCTGGCACCGCCGTCGGCGCAGAGCATCCTGGCCGCGGCGTACACCGCGTCCACCGGGTCGTAGGGGCTGGGCGGGTCGGCCCCGCCCGCCGGAACCGGCCGGGCATAGGCGGCGAAGGTGGCCGGCTCGAACTGCATGGGCCCCTCGGCGCCGGCCGGGTTGCGGCCGCGCCGGACGCCGGGCAGCGCCGACGTGCCGTTTGCCGACTCGACCGTGCCCACGGCCGCCAGCACCTGCCACGGGAGGCCCGGACACTGACCGGCGCCGGCCACGTAGAGGTGCAGCATCCCGGACGGGACGCTCAGCCCCGGGCCGGTGGTGAGCGCCGCCGGGCCGGCGGCCGGCACCGCCCCGGCCGGGCCTCCGGAGGCCACCGTGGCGGTGAGGGCCGTCCCCCCGACGGCGGCGAGCAGCGGGGCGACCAGCAGGCCGGTGAGGGAGGCGACGGTGACCACAATCTTCATAGTTTTCATGATATTTAGATGGTTTACATGGCGCAACCG
>JAKAXG010000025.1 GCA_021827225.1 Actinomycetes bacterium
CGGCGGGGTCGGAGTGGCCGTCGGGCAGTCCGGCGGGTCCGCCCACCCCAGCGCGTCCCGGGCCGCCGGGCCCTCCGCCGGTGCGTCGGCCTCGGTCTCGGGACCGGCCGGCCCGCCGGCGGCCGGCCCGCTCGCCGCCCCGGGATCCCCGACGCGCAACCAGCAGGGCCCGGCCGCGGCCCGCTCCCCGGAGTTCAACGCCGGGCTGAGCCCGGCCCCGGCCCCGGCGTCGGGAACGTCGAGTTCGTCGGCGTCGTCGTCGGCGGCGGGGGCGGGGACGGCCCGCTACGCCCCGGAGGCGGCGCCGGTCGTGGCATCGCTCAGCCCGGACCGGGGGCCGGCCGGCGGCGGGACGTGGGTGACCATCACCGGGCAGTGGCTGTCGGGGGTCACCTCGGTGCGCTTCGGTGCCGTGGCGGCCGCCCGGCTGGTGGTGGTGTCGGCCGGCCAGGTGCGGGCCCTCACCCCGCCCGGCCCGGCCGGTCCGGTCCGGGTGACGCTCAGCGGCCCGGCCGGGACGGCCACCGCCGCCTTCACCTACCTGCCGGGGTGACCGCCGGCCGGCGGCAGGGTGCGGCCGGCGGGTGGGTCAGAGCGGGACCAGTTGGAGCGAGGGGTCGAGGAGACGCAGATCGTCGGGATCGGAGGTGATCACCCGCTGGCCGGACCGGCGGGCGCAGATCACCACGTGGGCGTCGACGATGTCCGACGTTCCGGTGGCGGACAGGAGCCGGCCCACCGCCGCGGCGTCCGCCCGGTCCAGGGATGGGAGGTCCGTGTAGGGCTGGCGGGACAGTCGCAGCAGAGCGACCTGGCGTTCGGGGCGGCGCAGGACCTGGGCCAGGACGGTGGCCGGCAGCGTCACCCGGGTGCCGGTCTCCCGGGCCCGGGCCAGGAGCACGACCATCCGGCGGTCGCCCCCCTCGAGGGCGAGCAGCGCTCCGGCGTCGAGGGTGATCCCGGCCATCAGGCGGCCGGAACATTGCCGGTCGCCGGCCCCGAGCCCAGGACGTCGTCCGCCCACGCCCGCTCATCGTCGGTGAGGGCGCCCCCGGTGACGGCCAGGCGGTCGCGCAGCACGCTGTCCCAGCCGGCCAGGTCGTCGAGCGCGGCAGCCACCGCGTGCTGCACGAAACCCGACACTGAGCCGGCCGTGCCCTGATCCACCAGGTCCCGGATGCGCTGGACCTGATCGACCTCCAGCGTCACCGTCACCTTCCGGGTCGCCATACCGTTCACCATACAACCGGTGGCCCGCCGGCGACAGGGTGCGGCCGGCGGCCCGATCGGCCAGGCTGCAGCGGTGGAAGACAATGCTGACGGCGAGGTGCTGCGGGTCGGGTCCGGGTCTCCCTTCGAGGCGGTGATCGGCTTCAGCCGGGCCGTGCGGACCGGTGACCGGGTGCTGGTGTCGGGCACCGCCCCGGTGTGGCCCGACGGCGGCTGCGACCCCGACCCGGCGGCCCAGGCCCGGCGCTGCTTCGAGATCATCGGCGAGGCCATCGACCGGCTGGGGGCGTCGATGGCCGACGTGGTGCGCACCCGCATGTACATCACCGACCCGGCGCTGTCCGACGCGGTGGGCCGGGTGCACGGGGAGATCTTCGCCTCCCACCGGCCGGCGGCCACCATGGTGGTGGTGGCCGCCCTGCTCGACCCCCGCTGGAAGGTGGAGATCGAGGTGGAGGCCCGGGCCGGGACCCTCAGCCGGTGAGGATGGCCGCCAGGTCGGCGGCGTTGCGCACGCCGTAGTCCTGGTAGCAGTTGTTCATGAGGGCGTGCACCCGCCCGGCCCGGTCGGCCAGGTCCCGCAGCCTGGGCGCCCACTCCTGCAGCTCCGCCTCGGTGTACAGGTAGCGGAACCGCTCCGCGGCGCTGCCGGTGCGGCCGCTCCAGGTGTCGTCGTTGCGGCCGTGGAAGCGGACCACCGCCAGGTCCGGGGTGGTCACCTCGGCCACCGGCGGCAGCCCCGACGCCGCCGGGGCGTCGACCACCACCAGGGCCAGGCCGGCGTCCTTCAGCAGCCCGAGGGTGCGGTCCCGGTCCCGGTCGTCGGCCAGCCAGGTGGGGGAGCGGAACTCCACGCACACCGGGGCGTCCTCCCAGCGCTCCCGGATGGCCGCCACCTCGTCCCGGTTGTCCTTCTTGGCGGTGAACCACTGCGGGTACTGCACGAGCACCGCCCCCAGCTTGCCGGCGTCGGCCAGCGGCCGCAGGGCGTGCAGGAACCGGGCCCACACCTCGTCCACCGCGTCGGGCGGCAGGTGCGACAGGTACACGTTGGCCTTGCCGGCGAACTCCGGCTTGATCGCGTCTCGGATGTCGGGCCACAGCGAGTTGGGCCGGGCCGGGTGGCCGGTGAGGAGGGAGTAGGCCTTGACGTTCATGGTGAAGCCGGGCGTGGTGCGCTCGGCCCACGCCTCGGTCAGCTGCGGGGTCGGCGGGAAGTAGTAGGTGCTGTCGGCCTCGGCCAGGGTGAAATGCTCGGCGTAGAAGGCCAGCCGCTCGGCCGCCGACATCGAGCGCTTCGGGTACCAGTCCGTGTCCTTGACCAGCGTCTGGTCCGTCCACGAGCAGGTACCGACGAGGATCTCACCCCGAGCCACGCCACCCATCCTGGGCCCCCCGGGGCCGGCCCCGCAACCGGTCGGCGCCGACCCGGCGCCCCCCGGGGCGTAGAAATGGCCCTGACGGTCAGGGCCGCTCCGGCCCGGCCGATCCGAACAGCACCCGCTGCCAGGCCCGACCGAGCGTGGCCCCGGCGACGTCCACCGGCACGCCACGGGGGCGGGCGAAGGTCTCGAACAGGTACCGCTCGTTCATCCACACCAGAGCCCGGGCCGTCTCCGAGGGGTGCTCCAACCGGACCAGGCCCCGCTCGGCCAGCTCGGCCAGACGGGCCTCGACCGGCTCCAGGAACGACTCCACCATGTCGTGCCACGCCGCCTGGATCCGGCTGCCGCTGGTGGCGGCGTCGCTGAACGCCAGCAGCAGGCCCCGGTGGCGGGCCCACACCTGCGCCAGGGCGGTGGTGGCTTCCACCAGTCCGCCCTCGGCGTCGGTGCCGGGCAGCAACCACAGGTCGGCCGCCTCGGCCAGCTCGGCGCGGACCGCCGCGAGCAGGCCCAGCAGCACGACGAGGCCCGCCACGTGGAGGTCTACAGCCGCTACCTGCACGAGAAGATCGGCCTGGTCTACCCGATCAACCCCAACCTGGCCAGCCTGCTGCACGACACCGTCAGTGACAGCCGCTGGGACATGACCTACCTGGGGATGCAGGTCCTGATCGAGGGCCTGGCCCTGGCCTCTTTCGGTCTGATTCGCAACATGGCGGCCGAGCCCCTGGCCAGGGCCATCAACGCGTACGTCATGCAGGACGAGGCCCGCCATGTCATGTTCGGGCGCCTGGCCCTGCGGGACTACTACCCGCAGCTGAGCGAGGCAGAGCGCGACGAGCGGGAGGAATTCTGCGTCGACGCGTGCTACCGGATGCGGGACCGGTTCATGGCCGAGGAGGTCTGGGAGCGCCTCGAGCTGCCGCTCGAAGCGACCAAGTGGGTGGACCAGAGCGAGATGTTCCTGCGCTTCCGGGTGTATCTCTTCACCCGCATCGTGCCGATCATCCGTGACATCGGCCTGTGGGGACCGAAGATCCGCCGGGCCTTCGAGGACATGGGCGTGATGGGCTTCGCCGACAGCGACATCGACGCCGAGATGGCCACCGACGAGGCGGCCGCCGAGCAGTTCGACGAGGAGCACCGCAGTCACCTCGAGGAGGTGGCCAAGGCGGCCGGCTCCTCGTGACCGCCGGCCCGGCCGGGCCCCTCAATGGGTCCGGTCGGGCTAGCTTCTCGGCCATGACGTCGACTGGGCGGCGGGTATAGGTGCGCGGCGACTGGCTGGACCTGGTCCTGGTGGCCCTGGCGGTGTTGTTCGCCTGGCGGGGCCACCGCAGCGGCCTGCTCGTGTCGGCGGCCACGGTCGCCGGCCTGGTCGGCGGGGCGTGGCTGGCCATGAGCGTGGTGGCTCCCCGGGTAGGACGCCTGGTGGCGCACTCCGCCACGCGCCCGGTGACCATCGCCGTGGTCCTGGCCGGGGCCGTGGTCGGCCAGGAGGTGGCGGCGGGTCTGGCCTGGTCGCTGCGGCAACGGCTGGGCACCGACGTCGTGTCCCGGGTCGTCGGCCGGCTCGACTCGTGGGCCGGGGCGACCGGACAGGTGGCGGCCTTGCTGTTCGTGGCCTGGGCCGTGGCCATGGCCGTGTCGGTCCTGCCGCCCAGTTCGCTCACCGGTCAGATCCAGGACTCGCTGGTCCTGCACGGCGTCGACACGGTGGTGCCGGTATCGGTGACACAGGGCTTCTCCGGCCTTCTGCGCACCCTGCAGGACCGGGCTTTCCCGCCCATCTTCGATCATTTCCAGCAGCAGCCCGTCCTGCCCGCGGCGCCGCCCGTGCCGGGGGCGGTACCACCGGCGGTGATAGCCGCAGACGCCACGTCGATCGTGAAGATCCTGGCAACCGAGCCGGAGTGCTCGACCGACAGCGAGGGAAGCGGCTTCGTGGTCTCGGCCGACCACGTGGTCACCAACGCCCACGTGGTCGCCGGGTCCCGTTCGGTCGAGATCCTCCAGAACGGCGCCGGTCGGGCCATCGGCGCCACCGCCCGGGTCGTCTACTACGACCCCCGGGTCGACCTGGCGGTGCTCTACGTCCCGAATCTGGGGCTGCCGGCCCTGCACTTCGGGGCGCCGGCGGCGCCGGGGTCGGACGCCGCGGTGGTCGGCTACCCCGAGAACGGTCCTTTCACCGTGGACCCGGCCCGGGTGGGCGGCACCGAGGAGGCCACCGGGCCCGACATCTACCAAAGCGCCCAGGTCACCCGCCAGATCTACTCCCTGCGGGCGGTCGTCCGTCCGGGCAACTCCGGAGGCCCCCTCCTCGATCGGGCCGGGGCGGTGGACGGCATCGTCTTCGCCCGCGGCGTCGGCGTGGCCGACGTCGGTTACGCGCTGACCGCTGCCCAGGTACAGCCCGGCGTCGGGGTGGGGGAGGTTTCCACCGCCGCCGTCCCGACCGAAGGTTGCACCTGAGCGGCCCGGCCCGGGGCGCGGTGGACGCTCGGGAGGTCCGGAGCTCACCGGCGGCGAAGGGATGACCCTGAGACCCAGGAGCAGAGCCGCCGCCGCGGTGCTGGCAGTGCTGGCCGGCGCCACCCCGGCGATCGCCGCAGCGCCGGTCGAGCCGGTGGTGCGCCACGTGTTCGTCATCGTGGTGGAGAACGAGGGTTAGCCGCGGGTTAGCCGGCCACGTCCGGCTCGCCCGCCAGCGACCCGTACCTGGCCCGCACCCTGCCGGCTGGAGGGGCCCTGCTCAGCCGGTACTACGCCACCGGGCATGTCAGCAACGACAACTACATCGCCATGGTCTCCGGTCAGGGGCCCAACCCCCAGAACCAGTCGGACTGCCAGGTCTACGACGACTTCGTGGGCACCGGCCCGACCTCCCACGGTCAGGCGGTGGGGACCGGCTGCGTCGGCGGGCACCACCGGCTGGTCACCGACTTGGCGAAGGTGTCGACCACCCCCAACCTGTCGTTCGTCATCCCCAATGTGGTCCGCAGGAACGAGTCGATGTCGCCCAGGGCGCTGCGACCGGACGGCTGGTTGGTGCAGGGGTAGTCGTGCCCGGCCGGCCACCCCGCTTCCGGGAGTGACCGGGCTGGGCGGCGGCCGGGTGGGTGCGCTGCTGCTGTCGCCCTGTATCCGTCCCGGCACCGTCAGCGCCACCCCGTACAACCGCTACTCGCTGCTGGCCTCCATCGAGGATTTCTTCGGGCTGCCCCGGCTCGGCTACGCGGCCACGACCTCGAGCACCTCGGCCAGGATGTCTTCGATGCTCACCCGTAGATCGCTGCTCAAAGCCGCCGTCGCCGGGACTGCGCTGGCCGGGATGGGCCCGCAGCTGCGCAGCCTGGCGGCCAGCTACAGCCGCCCCCGTTTCGGACCCGGTGACCGACCCTACCCGCACCTGCGGACCGGCACCGAGTCCATCCCGCAGATCCAGCACCTGGTGGTCCTGATGATGGAGAACCACTCCTTCGACGACCACGGCGGTTACTACGACCACGTGGCTCCGGTGCCGGCGGTGCGTCCCGACGGCATCGTCCCCGCTGTGGGAGCCGACACTTACGGAGACCTGTACTCCTGGGGTGGTTTCCGGGTGCCCACCGTGGTGGTGTCACCGTGGGCCAGGGCCAACCACGTGTCCCACACCGTCTACGACCACACCTCCGTACTGCGCTTCATCGAGACCAAGTGGAACCTCCCGGCGCTGTCGTATCGCGACGCCAACGTCAACAACATGGTGGACTGCCTGGACCTGCGGGCCCCGGCGTTCTCGGTGCCGCCCTCCCTTCCCCCCGCTCCGCTGCCGGGTGGGGCGGCGGCCTGCGTCGCCCAGGATCCCGCAGGACAATAGCCCCGGGCTATTACAGCTCGGGCGCCCGGTGTCCGACAAAGCAACTCATGAGAACTGGCGGCTGGGCTGACCCGGTGGGGATGGCGAAGCTCGGAGCGGAGCTCGAGCGCTGCTCCGAGCAGATCGGCCGGGCCGTCCTGCAGTGGTGGTTGCAGCGCCGGCCGGGGCCGGAGCCGCCCTCCCCGGGCAGCTGCGAGGACATCCTCACCACGGTAGCGCTGGGGGCGGCCACCACAGGGCGTTACCTGATGAGCGGTCGCCTGCCCAGCCCGGAGGAGCGTGACAGCCTGGCCGCCCCCGGTCGGGCCGCCCTGGACGACTCCATACCCGTGGACGAGCTGGCCAAGCTGTACCTGGCGCACCGGGACATCACCTGCCGGGAGCTGGAGGTGATCGCCGAGCGGGTGGGGGTCGGCTGGGCGGCGGTCCAGGCCGCCCAGGAGCTGGTCCGCGCCGGTGCCGACAGCGCCATCGTGGCGGTGGTGCGCTCGTTCGACGCGGCCCGCCGCCAGCTGCAGGCCGCCTTGGACTCGGAGCGGGAGTCGTTCGCCTACCGGGCCGTCCACGACGCCCTGACCGGCCTGCCCAACCGGGCCCTGCTGGTCGAACGCCTGGAGCGGATGGTTTCGTCGTCCGGTCCGTCGGAACCCACGCTCGAGCGGCGCGACCCCCGCTTCGCCGTGCTGTTCATCGACGTCGACCGCTTCAAGGCGGTCAACGACGTGTCCGGGCATCGCAGCGGGGACCAGCTGCTGATGGCCTTGGCCGGTCGGCTCCAGCGGGTGATCCGCGACGGCGACATCCTGGCCCGCCTGGGCGGCGACGAGTTCGTGGTGGTCTGCCCGGACCTGGCCGACCCGCCGGCCGAGGCGGCCGCTGTAGCGGAGCGGATCACCGCTGTCGGGGCCCAGCCGTTCCGGCTCGGCCCCGATGGCGAGGAAATCTTCGTGTCGGTCAGCGTCGGCATCGGCGTGGCAGCCCCGGGCGACACCGCCGACTCGGTGCTGTCGCGCGCCGACGCGGCCATGTACAGCGCCAAGCGGGGAGGTGGATCGGGATTCCGGGTCTACGACGATTCGGTGGACTCGCTCCTGCGGCGCCGGCCGCAGCTGATCAACGACCTGCACAGCGCCACAGCATCGGGGCAGATGTCGCTGCACTATCAGCCGGTGCGCCACCTCGGCAGCGACCGGACCCGTTGCATGGAGGCCCTGGCCCGCTGGCAGCACCCGGTGTTCGGTTCGGTGCCACCCGACGAGTTCATCCCCCTGGCCGAGGAGAGCGGCGTCATCCTCGGCTTCGGGCGCTGGGTGATCGGGCAGGCCCTCGCCGACTGTGCCCGCTGGCAGGCCGGCCCGTGGCCCGGAGTGGGGGTGGCGGTCAACGTGTCGGGCCGCCAGTTCGCCGACGAAGGACTGCCGGCCTACCTGGCCGAGCAGTTGAGCAGTACCGGTGTGCACCCGGCTGACGTCACCCTCGAGATCACCGAGAGCGTCCTGGTGGGCACCGAGGAGGTGACTGTCGCCACCATCGGCGCGCTGAGCGCCACCGGAGTGCGACTGGCCATCGACGACTTCGGGACCGGCTACTCGTCGCTGGCCTACCTGCGCCGCTTGCCCGTGACAGTGGTGAAGGTCGATCGCACATTCGTCGCCGGCAGCAGCCTCGAGGCCGGCGGGGACGGCGGCATCGTGGCCGCCATGGTGGATCTGGCTCACAGCTTGGGGCTCACCGTGGTGGCGGAAGGGGTGGAGACCCCAGCCGAGCTGGAGATGGTCCGCCGGGCCGGGTGCGACGACGCCCAGGGCTACCTGCTGGGCCGCCCGGTCCGCCTCGATCCTCGCCGCTGGAGCGCCCCGACGCCCTGCGCCGCCCAAGGGCCGGCCGACCCGCCGGCTCAGCCGAGCGGGTCGTAGGTGCCGGAGGGGCTGAACACCACCAAGGCGATGTCGTCCACCCCGCCGCCGCCCACCCCCATACCGGCGACCAGGGCATCGGCTGCGGACTCGACGTCGCAGTCGGCCGGCAGCCCGGCCACCACTTCCACCAGTCGGTCGATGCCGTCGAGCAGGTCACGGCTGCGGTCCTCGACCAGCCCGTCGGTGTAGAGAACCACCATGTCCCCGGGCGCCAGACCCACAGATATTTCCCCGTAGCCGCCGATCCCCAGACCGAGAGGCGGCCCCGGCGGCGCCCACACCGGCCGGGTCGAGCCGCCTCGGCGCTTCAAGATGAGCGGCAGGTGACCCGCCGACGCCACGCTCATCGTATGCCGGCCCATCTCGACCACGGCGTAGATACCGGTGGCGAAGCGGTGCAGGTCGATTTCGCTGTCGTCGCCCTGCTGCTCTACGGCCTCGGCCAGTCGGGCGTCGACCTCCTCGAGCACCAGGCCCGGGTGGCCCAGCGTGTGGCCGGCCGTGCGCATGGCCACCCGGGCCTGGCCCATCAGCGCGGCCGCGCCGATCCCGTGGCCGGAGATGTCGCCCAGCCCGAGCCCGACCATCCCGGCTCCCATGTCGAGCACGTCCCACCAGTCCCCGCCGACGGCCCACCCGGTGCCGGCCGGCACGTATCGGGTCGCGAGGGTGCAGCCGGCCGGACGGCTCGGTGCGGCCGGCAGGAGGGCCCGCTGCAGTCGTTCAGCGCCGCGTCGGTCCCGCTGGCGGCCCCCCACCTCGGCGATGCAGGCTCCGGCCACGGTGGTCAGCTCGCGTAGGAACGCCAGCTCCGAATCGTCGAGGTCTGGCCGACCGGCGGTGGTCATGAGCAGCAGCCCCCCGGCCAGCCGGCCGGCCACCACCAGTGGAGCCAGCGCCATGGACGAGGCGCCGGCTGCCGCCAACCATTGCCTGGCCTCCGCGGTGGGCGCCAGATCCCCGATGGTGCTCGGCTCGACGCGGACCGAGAGTATCCGGCCGGCGGTCAGGGTGTCGCGCCACTCCACCGGGATCTCCCACCGGGCCGGCGCCGGTAGCGGCCCCAGCCGGCGCAGCGCCGCGCTCAGCGCCAGGGCGACCGGCGACACCCGCTCTTGCATGGCCGAACCGATATCGGGGTTCGGGTAGGCGTACACCGCAGCCATGTCCGCCATCGCTGGTACCAGGGTGTCGGCCAGCGCCTGGAGCGCCCCAGACGGATGGTCGGCGGATACCGCCGCCTCGGTGGCGGTGGCCAGGATGCGGCCATGGGCGGCCTGGCGCTGCGCTTCGTGCTCCGCGGTGGCGTCGCAGGCGACCTGCACCACCCCGATGGGGTTGCCGCTCGCATCGAGAAGCGGTGCCATCGACACTCTCAGGAGCCGGCGGCGTCCGTGTCCGTCGACGGTCCTGGCCGGCCGGCGGGAATCGGTCACCGCCTCACCGGCGAACGCCCGGTCCCAGAGCTCGGCGCTCTCGGCGGTCTCGGGGTAGAGATGCACCAGCGGCCGGCCCCGCTCCGCTGGTCCGTACAGTCGACGGGCCAACCGGTTGCGCCAAACCAGGCAGTGCTGCGGCCCACTGGTGAGGGTGACCATGGCCGGGGCGTCTTCGAGCGCTCCCAGCAGGCAGGCCGGGTCGACGCGGGCCAGGATGGACATCACCTCGTCATCGGATCCCGCCATCTTCGTTCCCGCAGCGGCCGGCGGCGGATCCGCCTCTGCTGCCACCCCCGGAGGGAAGCGTAGCTGTCCTGCCGGCCGGGTGGCGGCGCAGGTGAGCCGGGGCCCCGCCATCGCTTCGAGCATCCTGGGGCGGCTGTCGGGGTGGGCGTCCTGCAGCTTGTGCGCCGGGACCTCGCCTCCGCTGACACCGGGGCCGCATCCGCCCCCGCTCAGCAGGCCGACCCCGGCGGAGACGTCCCGCCCCCGCTGGGCGACGAGGCGCTCGTGGCCGGTCCGGAATCCCCACGGCCCGGTGGCGGACCGACGCCGGAGTGCCCCGTCACAGCCCCTGGCGTAACGCGCGCTGCTGGGACGGCTGAAGCTGGCTGCTAGCCTGAGGCGTACCGTGCGCAGCGGCGGCGTCGCTGCGCGGACCCGAGGAGTGCCATGGACCGCCTGTCGCCGGAGACCCGATGCCCCAGCTGCTGAGCGCCGTGGGCGTGGCCGACTCGACGCCGGTGCTGCCGCCCAAGGGCCTCAACACCTCCATCTACCTGGACCTCAACCACTTCTCCCGCCAAACGGCGTGGGCTCACGGGTTCATGCACGCCTACGCCCTGTGGCTGGGCCCGGTCCTGGTGGCGGCGATGTTCGTGGCCGCCTACGGGGCGGCGTGGTGGCGCGGCGCCAGCCGGGTGTCGGCAGTGCTGGTGCTGGGCGGTATCGCAGAGCTGGTCAGCCTGGGGCTCAACCAGATCGTGGGCCACGCCGCCCAGGAGCTGCGCCCCTACGCCACGCACCCCAACGCCCTGGTGCTGGTGGCCAAGGCCAACGACTATTCCTTCCCGTCGGATCACTCCATCGTCGCTGGCGGCATCACCACGTCGTTGCTGCTGGTCGTGGGCGAACGTCTGTGGCAGCGACGCCGGGCGCCGGCCGGCCCGGCCGACGGCGGCGGCGGCGTTCCCGGCCTCATCCGGGCGGCGGCCGCGCTGAGCGTGGTCCTGGGCCTGTTCCTGTGCTTCGCCCGGGTGTACGTAGGCGCCCACTACCCCGGTGACGTGGTGGCCGGCTACCTGCTGTCGTCTCTCGTGGTGCTCATCTTCTCCCTGCTGCGACCGGTCGTCTTCCGGGCCGCTGACGCCTTGGACTCGACCGCGCTGGCCCCGGTCCTGCGCCGTTCCCAGCCGGCCGGGAGGTCCCTGCGCTGAGCTCCAGCCGGGCCCCGCTGAGCGTCGCGGCGGGAGGCGCCGCCCCGGGACGGCCGGGCCGGCGATGAGGATCCAGCCGGCGGTGGTCGTCGGCGCCACCGCAGCGGCCACCCTGGCGGCTCACACCGCCGGGTTCTACCTTCTCGGGCGGTCCGCCAAGAAGCCCCTGCGCCAGTCGGTGGTGCGCAACGCGCGCGGTCCGGCCCGGCTGATCATCCCTCTCACCGGGGCCGAGGTCGCTCTGAGCACGGTGCGCATGGAAGGGCACCTGCGCTCGGTGCTGCTGCACGCGGTGGGTATCGCGCTGATACTGGCGCTGGCGTTCCTGGTGGTGCGGCTCACCTACATCTTCGATGACCTGGTGCTGGCCCGCTACCAGATCGACAGCGCCGACAACCTCAAGGCCCGCCAGGTCCACACCCAGATCCAGGTCCTGCGTCGGGTGACGGTGGTGGTCGTGGCAGTGGTGGCGGTGGCGTTCGTCCTGCTCAGCTTCTCGGCGGTGCGCGCCGCCGGTGCCGGGTTGCTGGCGTCGGCCGGTGTGGTCGGCATCGTCGCCGGGGTGGCCATCCAGCCCACGGCCACCAACTTGATGGCCGGCCTGCAGATCGCCGTCAGCCAGCCCATCCGCATCGACGACGTGGTGGTCGTGGAGGGCCACTGGGGCCGGGTGGAGCAGATCGCCCTCACGTATGTGGTGGTGCGGGTGTGGGACCTGCGCCGGCTGGTGCTGCCCATCTCCTATTTCATCAAGAACCCGTTCGAGAACTGGACCCGCTCCAGCGCCGAGATCCTCGGATGGGTGTTCCTGGACGTCGACTACAGCGCGCCGGTGGATGCCATCCGCCAGCGCCTGCGCCAGGTACTGGCCTCCTCGTCCAACTGGGACGGCAAGGTGTGGGCCCTGCAGGTCACCGACCTCGGCCCTCACACCATGCAGCTGAGAGCTCTCATGAGCTCGCCCGACAGCTCCTCGTCGTGGGACCTGCAGTGCGAGGTGCGGGAGAAGCTGGTGGCCTTCTTGAAGGAGGAGCACCCGGGAGTCCTGCCGCGCCAGCGGACCGAGCTGGTCTGGCCCAGCCCCGGGCAGCAGCCCCGACCGGAGTAGGCACCGCCACAGGGTGGACGTCCAGACCCGTGTCGGCAGGCCGAGGCGCCGGCTCTCAGTCCGTCAGCTCCGGTTCGGGCACTAGCCGGGGGAGCGTGGTGACGGCCGGACCCAGCTGGCGGGCCACTCCGACCAGGCAGATGGGGCGGCCCTCCCGGTCGCTCAGCAGCCGGAACCGGGCCCGGTACCGCCGGGACCGGCCGTCGTCGCCGACCAGGTCCAGGTCCTTCTGCACCAGCTCTCCCGGTGGGAGGGCGCGCAGCGACTCCAGGTGGAAGCCGGCTCGTTGCTCGGCGACGACCATGGCGGCTATCCGGCTGTGCGGCATGACAGAGCGGCTGGCTCCGGTCCTCGTGCACAGGCCCGATACCAGGTCGATCTCGAACGCCAAGGAGTCCGAAGCCTCGAGCGCCAGCTGGGCATGGGCCTGCGCCCGCTGGGCTCTGTGCTCGAGTTGTTCCATGACGCTCAGATCCTCCAGGGTGATCACCGCCCCGACGGCCGACCCGTCGAATATCGCCGGCTCCACCGTCACCGAGACCCACACGTCGCTGCCGTCGCTGCGGTGCAGGGCCTCCTCCAGCGAGCACAGCCTCTCTGCCCGGTTGACCGCCTGCTGGACCAGGCAGTCCTTGTCGTCTGGGTCCCGCCCGTCAGCGGGTCGGGAGTGCAACAGCTGGTGCAGGTTCTGGCCGACGATCTGCTCGACGTCGTAGCCGACCAGCTCGGCGAAGCGGTCGGTGACGAACAGGGCCCGGCCGGCCGAGTCCACGCCGCACAGCGCTGTCGATCCCGACCGCAGCGTCTGGTGCCGGCGGGCCAGGGAGATCAGCTCACCGACGCCGGGCAGCCCCAGCCGGCTGGCCATGGAGCGCAGCCGCGACCGCAGCGACGCCGGTGCCACCCCCAACTCCGCGGCCGCCTCGCCCAACGTGTCGGCTCGGGCGACGGCGCCGAGAGCAAAGCTCTGGCCGGCGGACAGCCCCGAGAGGGAGACCATGAACAGTTTGGCGTAGGCGCCGTGGCATGCGGCTTCGGAGGGAGGTTTGCTCGCCAATTGGCTCCGGGACGAGATGGTGCTCAACGCATTGACTTCCTTGGGGTGAGCGGCGACTTGCTGGCGCCGAAACAGCTGCATATGGTCCAAACCGAACAGACAGGTCGGTCTGCTGGGATTCTTTCGGCTGGGTGAGCGCACTTCTTGATGGTCGACTGGGAGTAACTGGTTTGCCCCGGCTCGGGCCCCCTCGCCTCGTTCCCTTCCCCGGCGGCAGCGCTATATTGCCCTCCGGGCAGCAGAGCAGATCAACATCGGCCGGGTCGCTTGGCGGCGCGCCCGGTGCCGTCCGCTGGGCTGGCCTGGCTCGCCAGCCGATCGGGGAGTCGACCACTCAGAGCCGTGCACGAGCCGACACCTCGACGTCAGATCCTGTCCAGGATCGAGGCCATGCAGCCTCCCGGCGCTCCTCGAAGCCGCGCCATCCTGGCCGCCGCGGAGTACTTCTCCCGATCCGGGGTAAGAGCGGTGGGAGTTGACCTCCTCATCCGGGAAGCCAGCATTGCGAAAGCCACCTTCTACGATCACTTCCCTTCCAAGATGGACCTGGTTGCTGCGTACCTGGAGGCCTGGGACGGGGCGTGGCGATGGTGGTTCGCCGAAGCGGTGCGGGAGCGGTCCGCAGTGCCGGTAGGGGACATCTTCGCCATCTTCGAGGTCCTGCGGGATCTCTTCGAAGACGGTGAGTACCGGGGGTGTGTCTTCGCTCGGGCTATCACCGAAGTCGGCGAGGACGACCGGCGCGTCGGGAGGATCGGCGTCCGCCACAAGGCCGCGGTCGAGGCCTACATCGGCGACATTGCATCCCGGAGCGGCTTCGCCAGGCCGGACGATCTGGCTCGCCAGATCATGCTGCTGATCGACGGGGCCATGGCCACGGCGGCCCGGGATCGCTCGGCCGCCTCTGCCGGACTGGCGGCCGAGGTCGCCCGCAAGGTCGTGGCAAGCCATCCCCGCCTGGAGGAGCGGTAGCGGTCAGCTGACCGGCCGTTCCCGAGCAGTCGGGCCCTTTTGAGCGCACTTCGCGCAATGACTAGTCCGTGCGGGCGGTGCCATGATCGCACTCCGGGGTGCTGCGCTATGGGCGCTGCCCGGCCAATTCGTCGAATGGTCCTCGCCGGGTGGTGGCGCACCTGACGATCATGCGGGTGTGACCATCACCGATTCGCATTTCCCGAGCTCGGCATTTTCGACATCGATTCCTGTGGGCTGCCTGGCTGGGCTCCGGGTCGGCACTCCTCGTCGGGCTACGGCGTTCTTCGGCCTGGCCATACTGGCGCCCGCTCTCGGTGTGGTGGGGCTGGCGTTACCGGCGAAGTTGGCCGCCGCCTCGCCGCCGGCAGCGGCATACATCGTGGAAGGGGCCAGCGCGCAGCAGGCCGCCGCGGCAGTGAACGCGGCTGGTGGCACGGTCACGGCTTCGCTGCCGATCATCGACGCAGTCGCCGCCCGCCTCTCCCCGGGGGCGCTGAGGACCGTTCTGGCCGGCGGTCGACTCCGCGTCGTCGCCGACGGGGCGGCCCGTGCCACCGGGGGCTCCTATGTCGGGCAGGGGCCGACCTCCCACGCTGGCCTTGCCACCCAGCTGGCCCGCATGGACCTCGGATCTGTGTGGTCCGATGCGGGTGGCTCGGGTATCGGGGTTGCGCTGATAGACACCGGAGTGGCGGCCACTCCTGGGATCACCCGCAGCCGGCTGGTCCGGAGCCCGGATTTTTCGGGTGGCGGCCCCCGCCTGGATGGATATGGACACGGGACCTTCATGGCGGGTCTCATCGCGGGCAACGGCACCGGTGGCCCCTCCGCCGTCCCCGGGGTGGCGCCCGGGGTGACCCTCGTGTCGGTCAAGGTGGCCCGTTCCGACGGGGCCACGACCATAGGCGATGTGATCGCCGGCATCGGCTGGGCGGTGGAGCACAAGGAGCTCTACAACATCAAGGTCATGTCGATCTCCTTCGGCGCGGACATGGGCTTGCCCCCTTCGGCGGATCCTCTGGATCACGCGGTACAGGCGGCCTGGGCCGCGGGGATAACGGTCGTGGCCGCGGCCGGTAACTCCGGTGCCGGGCATGTGACTTCGCCCGGTGACGACCCGGCGGTGATCACTGTCGGAGCCGAGAGCACCACCGGCCCCTACTCCTCGCCCAGCTGGTCCGGGTATTCGGAGTCGAAGCCGGATGTCCTGGCTCCTGCGGTCGACGTGGAGTCCCTGCGTTCCCCCGGTTCGCGGGTGGACACAGCCCATCCCGAGGCTCGGGTCGGAGGTCTGTATTTCATCGGTAGCGGGACCTCCATGGCGAC
>JAKAXG010000664.1 GCA_021827225.1 Actinomycetes bacterium
GGCGGTGGCGCGCGACGAGGAGTTCCGGAAGGTGGCCGAGGACCTGAGGGCCCTGGGCCGCTCCCTGGCCCGGGACCTCCGCCAGGCCGCCGAGCAGGCCCGCCGCTCGGGCGCCCCGCCCGGCGACGCCATCCGCCACGGGTTGCACCAGATGGCCCGGGAGGCCCGCCGGGGGCTGGGTGGCTCGGCCCACCGGCGGGGCTGGAGCGGCTATCCCGGTTGGGGACCGGCCGGGCGCCGGGGCCTCTACGGCCGGCCGTGGACCGGACCGAGATGGGGGCCGCCCGTCCGCTCGTCCGGGCCACCGGTCCCCGCGGTCCCGCCCCGGCCGCGCAAACCGGGCCTGCCCCCGGTGCGGCGGCGGTGGGATGCCACCACCGTGGCCGGCATGCTGATCCTTCTCTTCGGCTCGGCGTGGCTGGTCGGGGCCGTGCACGCTCTGAGCGTCCCGGTGGAGGCAGTCATCGCCGTCGGCCTGATGCTGCTCGGCGCCGCCGTGATCGTCACCGCCCGCACGGATTGGAGCCTCAGCCGGCACGCCTGGCCGTTGTGGGTCGGCGCCGGACTGGTCGTGGCGCTGATCGCGGTGTCCAGCACCCTGGGCATCGGGAGCTCCCTGGACCACGTGTCGTTCGGAACCATGCAGCGGACCGCGTACCCGGACCGGACCGTCTACGGCGGCTTCGGCGACCTGACCGTCGACGCCGCCTCGGTGCCGGCCGGCTCGGCCGTCACCGTGGAGAGCGCAGCCGGCCAGACCAACATCACCACGCCGCCCGGGGTGCCGGTCGTGCTGCACGCCCGGGTGCTGGCCGGACGGGTGTGCGTCAACGGCGCTCGGCAGGCCCAGGGTCTGGAAGCCGGCGTCGACGAGCTGTTCGGCGCCGGGCCGGCCGTCGCCCCCCTGTCCCTCACCGTCCACCAACTGGCCGGCCAGATCATCATCGACGGTGGCGGATGCAGCCGGCGGTGACCGGGCCCGTGGCCACCTACCAGTACCGGACGTCCCGGGTGGCGCTCGGGACCTTCTTCCTGCTGATCGGCGCCGCCTTCCTGCTCGACAGCGCCGGCGTGTTCCGGGTCACCGCCGCCCTCTTCTGGCCCCTCCTGGTGATCTCGCTGGGCGTCGGCCTGCTGATCCACCGGGCCCGCCGCCTGCTGGTCGAGGAGGATCGCAGCGCCCAGCTGGCCGTCGCCGAGGAGCGGGTGCGCATCGCCCGGGAGCTGCACGACATCGTGGCCCACGGCGTGTCGCTCATGACCATCCAGATCGCCGCCGCCCGGCGGGTGGCGACCAGGAATCCGGCGTCGGCCACCGAGTCGCTGGAGGCCGCCGAGGAGACCGGCCGCCAGACGCTGAGCGAGCTGGAGGGGATGCTGGCCGTCCTGCGGGGGGCCGACGCCTCCATCGGGGCGGCCGCCGGAAACGCCGCCCCGCCCGGCGGACCGTGGGGCGCGGGGGCCGGCCGCACGCCCCTGCCCCGCATCGCCGACCTCGAAGCCCTCGTCGACGCCGTCCGCCAGGCCGGCCGGGAGGTGCGCTACCAGGTCCTCGGCGAGGCCCCTCCCCTCCCGGCCAGCGTGGAGATGACCGTCTTCCGGGTCGTGCAGGAGGCCCTGACCAACTCCGTCCGCTACGCCGGGGACTCACCGATCGACGTCCAGGTCATCTACTCGCCGGCGGCCATCACCGTGTTCGTCGACGACGAGGGGCCCTCGGGATCCGCCGCCCCGTCCGCCGGGTCCGGGCACGGCCTGGTCGGGATGCAGGAGCGCCTGGCGGCCGTCGGGGGCACCCTCGAGGCCGGTCCCCGCCGGCCGGGGCCGGGCTGGCGGGTGTACGCCACCATCCCGGTGATCCTCCTCGACGTGGCCTAGATCCTCCGCCGCAGGAGCGCAGCGGCCACACTGTTCGGGTGATCCGCCTGCTCATCGCCGACGACGAGGCCATGGTCCGCAAGGGACTGCGGCTGGTGCTCGAGGCGGAAGAGGACCTGCAGGTCATCGGCGAGGCCGCCGACGGCGCCGAGGCGGTCGAGGAGGCCCTCCGGCTACGCCCCGACGTGGTGCTGATGGATGTGCGCATGCCCCGCATGGACGGCGTGGAGGCGTGCCGCCGGCTGACCGCCGGCCGCGACACCAAGGTGGTCATCCTCACCACCTTCGATCTGGACGAGCACCTCTTCGCCACCGTGCGGGCCGGGGCCAGCGGCTTCCTGCTCAAGGCGTCCCGGCCCGAGGACCTGGTCGCCGCCATCCGGGCCGCCCACGCCGGCGACGCCCTGGTCGAGCCCCGCATGACCAAGCGGCTCCTCGAGGAGTTCGCCCGCTCGCCCGGCCACCCGGCCCGGCCGGGCACCATCCCGGGCCGCTTCGCGGAGCTGACCGACCGGGAGATCGACGTGCTGCGGGAGGTGGTGCGGGGAGCCAGCAACGCCGAGATCGGCGAGCGGCTCTACATCAGCGAGACCACGGTGAAGACCCACGTGAACCACATCCTGGCCAAGCTGGGCGTCCGCGACCGCATCCAGGCGGTGGTCCTGGCCTACGACGAGGGCCTGGTGGAGCCGGGGCGGGGCCCGGCCGCCTAGAAGCGTCCCGCAGCTCCCCGGCCCCGGCGAATCCGCCTCCGGGTGGAGGGCGAATACGCCTCCAGGACGATGCCGGCCGGTCACCTCAAGGCTTAGCGTGAAGCGGGCAAGGAGGAACCATGTACAACTTCGCGAACCAACCGAACGCCGGTCCGGATTACCCGCCGGGGCCGTCCTGTCACCCCGGCTCGGGCCGGCCCAGCCTGCTGCGGATGGTCGTGGCGGCCCTGCTGATCGGGATCCTGGCGTCCCTGCTGTTCGGGTCGGCCGTGTGGGCCGTAGGGCTGGCGTTTCATCTCATCGGCATGGTGATCAAGCTGGCCATCCTGGTGGCGGTGGGGAGCTTCATCTGGCGGAGGGTGGTGCGCCGCCACGCCGGGTCCGGCCGGATATGACCCTTGACACATCGGCCCGGACGGCATTCAATTGTGGGTGATCGACCGAGACGTCGGAGTTACCGACCGGTACGGAAAGGAGGGCACTGTGGAGACACGGAGCTCGTCCGAGGAGGACGGTCCGCCCCGCTGGTAGGGGGCTCGGGCCCGCCAGGAGCGGGCCGGGGCCCATCCGAGGTCGTCGGGAGTGGACGGCGCGGAATTAGGCTGGCCCTATGGCCGGGTCATGTTGCGGCGTGATCCGGGTCGAGGCGGTCCCAAACCGAGAAGCGTTCGACATTTCCGACGGCCGATTCGACC
>JAKAXG010000026.1 GCA_021827225.1 Actinomycetes bacterium
GGCGGGCGCGGGTGACGAAGGCCGGGCCGCGGGCCCCGGCCGGCCGGGCCCGGAGCCCGGCCAACCGGGCGCGCCGGCCGAGCCGGCCCGCCGATGACCGGCACTGCCGGGCCGGCCGCCGCCGAGGCGGTGCTGGAGGCGCCGGCCAAGCTGACCCTGTCGCTGCGGGTGACCGGGGTACGCTCCGACGGCTACCACCTGCTGGACTCGGAGATGGTGACCCTGGACCTGGCCGACCGGCTGACCTTCCGGCCGGGAACCGGCCTGACCGTCGCGGGTGTGGGCGCGGACGGGCCCGTCCCGGCCGGGGACGACAACCTGATCGTCCGGGCGCTGCACCTGGTCGGGCGGGACGCCGGCGTGCACCTCGAGAAGCGCATCCCGACCGGCGCAGGCCTCGGTGGCGGCTCCGCGGACGCCGCCGCCGTCCTGCGCTGGGCCGGCTGCGCCGACCTGGACCTGGCCGCCCGCCTCGGAGCCGACGTCCCCTTCTGCCTGGTGGGCGGACGGGCCCGCGTCAGGGGGGTGGGGGAGCTGGTCGAACCGCTGCCCTTCGACGAAGTGGCCGGCCGGCCCTACACGCTCCTGACCCCGCCGCTTCACGTGTCGACGGTGGAGGTGTACCGGGCCTGGGACCGCCTGGGCGGTCCCACCGGCGCCAACGACAACGATCTGGAGCCGGCCGCGCTGCACGTGGAGCCCGAACTGGCCCGCTGGCGGGACCGGTTGGGCGACGCGTCGGGCGAGACGCCCCGTCTGGCCGGTAGCGGCGGCACCTGGTTCGTGCCCGGCGCCCACCCGGGGCCCGACCGGCTGGTGGTACGGGTTACCCGCTAGGCGCGACCGCCGGGGACCAGCGGTCGCCGCCGTGGAGGAACGGGACGGCCTACCGGCCGGCCCGGCGCTGCCAGCGCGTGGCCTTCAACATCTTCTTGTGCTTCTTCTTGCGCATGCGCTTGCGGCGCTTCTTGATCAGCGATCCCATGGCGGCTGGCCAACCTAGCGGCTCGGGGCGGGTTGGAGCCAGCCGACCCGGCTCTGGCAGTCTGTCGCCATGGGGGTGAACCGTCGCAGCGAGATCAAGATGACCGCCTCGGAGGTGGAGGAGTTCCTGAACCAGGAGCGCACGACCACCATGTGCACCATGCATCCTGACGGGTCCATACACGCCGTGGCCATGTGGTACGCCCTCCTCGACGGGGCCATCACGGTGGAGACCAAGGCCAGGTCCCAGAAGGTGCAGAACCTGCGGCGCGACCCCCGGGCCACCTTCCTGGTGGAGGCGGGGGACCGCTACGAGGAGTTGCGGGGCGTGGAGATGGTCGGCCGGGCCCGGGTGATCGACGACGCCGACGTCATCTGGGCCTTCGGCGTCTCCATGTGGGAGCGGTACATGGGCCCCTACGACGAGACCAAGAGGCCGATGGTCGAGGCCATGATGCGCAAGCGGATCCTCGTCACCCTGGACGTGGACAAGGTGGTCAGCTGGGACCACCGCAAGCTGAACCAGACCGTCGCCGGATGAGTCCGACCGGGTCGGCCCCGTGGTGGGAGGGGCATCGCGACCTGCTCCCCCCGGACCCGGAGCTGGAGCCGCTGCACCAGCGGGAGTACCAGGTCCGGGCCTGGCGCATCGACGACTCCTCCATGCTGATCCGCGGCGCGGTGATGGACGTCAAACCGGGGGCGCCGTTCGCCGAGCGGCTGGTCGCGGCCGGAGGGGTGGACGACGGGTCGCCGCTGACCATGCACCACATGGTCGTGGACCTGGTGGTGAGCTACCCCGATCTCACCATCACCGACGCCCGGGTGGTGTTCGAGACCCATCCCCAGACCGGCTGCCCGGCCATCGCCCCCAAGTACCGGGAGCTCATCGGGATATCCATCGCCCGGGGCTTCACCCACGAGGTGCGCCGGCGTTTCGGCGGCCCCCGCGGGTGCACCCACACCACCGCCCTGCTTCAGGCCATGAGCCCCGTGGCGGTGCAGTGCATGTTCTCGATGCGGCGCTCCAGTCCGTTCCCCGGCGGGCCGGGGGCGGACGCCGGCAACGGCGAAGGGACCGCCGGGCCGTCCCCCTTCATGCGCGACACCTGCCACGTCTGGGCGTCCGACGGCGAGCTGTGGCAGGACGTGACGTTGGGGCGGCTGCCTCCACCGGCGCTGCCCATGCAGGACCGCCTGCGGCGGGCGGGGCTGGACCCCGACCGCCGCGACGTCATCTGATCCCGGAGCTGCTCAGTCCGGGACGGCGGCCTTGGCCTTGGGCGGCGGGACACCGAGGCGGGGGGCGGCCACGGCCTGCTCGGGCCAGCGCCGGCGCGACACGGTGGACAGCTTGCGCAGCAGGGCGATGGCGCCGGGGTCGTCGTCGCCGGGGCGGGTCTCGATGACCCCGTCGGCGAGCATCCCGTCGATGATCTCGCGACCGGCTTCGGTGCGGACGATGGTGAGGGTCCAGTCGTTGAAGGCGCCGATGCCGCCGGTGGAGATGTCGGCGTGCTCGGCCGCGAAATCCGGGCAGGCCTTGCACCCCTCACGGGTCCAGGCGTGGCATTCCTTCAGCGGGACCTCGTGGTAGGAGCCGTCCCGCATCCAGATCTGCAGGACGCCCTTGATGTTCATCTTGACGATGTCCTGGCGGGCCAGGCCGTACTTGGCCTCCAGCAGCTCGTCGAAGATGGCGTCGTCGAAGGTCTTGGAGCACAGCAGGCCGATCGACAGGGCCAGCCGGCGGCCCGGTTTGCCGGCCTTCCGGGCCCGCATGACGCCGGGGACCGAGGCCTGGCAGCTCATGCCGACCAGAGCCAGCCGTTCGTGGCCGGACTCCACCGCCGCCGTGTAGGCCAGGGTGTTGGCCGAGTAGGTGTAGCGGGACCCGGCCGAGGCCAGGATCTCCTCGCGGTTGCGGGCCAGGCCGGGAACCGCTTTCCAGGTGCGCCCGTCCCCCTCGAGCATGGACACCAGGGCGGCGTCGATGCGGTCGTTGGCCAGGCACCACAGCAGGATGGCCGATACCAGGCCGCCGTCCTGACCGGTGGCGTGGACGTCGGGATCCGTGGCCCGGGCCAGGAAAACGTCCTTGGAGACGCCCGACATCTCCTCTGGCGCTCTCTCCCGGCCGAACATGTAGCTGTCGATCTCGGGCTCCCAGTTGCGGAACCGGGGGCAGGCCCGGGTGCAGCTGGTGCAGCCCCGCTGGCCGTGGCCGCAGTCACCCGGGCCCAGTTCCTCTTCGAGGTGGAACGGTTTGTAGACGCCGTTCTGGTCGTCGTAGCCGAGCACGTCGTGCGGGCAGGACACCACGCATCCCGCGCAGCCGGTGCACAGGCCGGAGGTGACGACCTCGGTGAAGAGCTCGGCCCACTGGGCCCGCCAGCGTTCCTTGGCCGGGGCGGTCTGAGTCGCGGTCACGCCTCGGAGGCTAGTGCGTGGGCGGGTGCCCTTTCCGAACCGGTCGCCTCTCCGCCAGGCCGCCGCCGGCGGGCCGGTGGTCGCCGGTGCCGCGGGGGGTGTCTCATCCGTAGCGGTAGTAGCCGGAGGGGCTGCAACGGAATCCCCGGGGCGTGGCCGGGCCCCGCACGAAGTGCCCGTTCTGCACGTCTATCAGCAACCAGCAGCTGGGCGGGGTCTTGCCCGCCGGGTAGGCGGGTGGCCCGAGCCCGTCGGCGGTGAAGCTGGTCAGCTGGACGAGGCCGGCGGTCGGAGCGGCGCGGGTCACGCTCCCGGCGGTGTTCAGGGCCTGGGCGAGGAGCAGCCCCGACATCCAGGAGTACACCGCGTAGATGTCGGGTACCAGCTCGTCGACCAGGAGCAGCGCCGGGTCGGTCACCACCGCCCGGGCCAGCGCCAGCATCTGCTGCTGGCCGTCCGACAGTGTCCCTGCCAGCTGCCGGCGCCGGTCACCGAGGATCGGGAAGCGGGCGTAGGCCCGTTCCTGGACGTCGTCGTAGATCAGGCTCCGCCGGCTCTGGGTCATGAGCCACAGGTTCTCGGCCACGGTGAGGTTGGGGAAGATGCCCCGTCCCTCCGGGACCGAGCACATCCCGGCGCGGGCGAGCGAATCGGCGGCGGCCCTGTTGACATGGGTGCCGGCGATGTGGACGCAGCCCCCGCTGGCCGGGTGGCGGCCGTCGATCACCTTCAAAGGTGGTGGTCTTGCCGGCACCGTTGGGGCCGAGGATGGCGGTACGGACCGGTCTGTCGAGCCCATGACGCTGCTCTGCGAGAAGAACAGGAAGTAGGCCAGCTCGGCGAAGGCCAGCGTGGAGAGCGCCAGGTACAGGCCGCGCAGGCGCAGGGTGGGCAGCGCCACGACGGCGCCCAGCAGACCGGTCAGGACGCCCACGCCGGCCAGGCCCACGACGCTCCCCCCCCGGCGACAGAACCCCGAACAGCCAGGCGCCGAACCCCATGAAGGCGTACTGCGCCAGCGAGACCTGCCCGCCGTATCCGGTGAGCAGCACCACCGACAGCCCGGCCACAGCGACGGCCACGGCCTCTCCGGCCTGGGCGACCAGGACCCCGCCGGACAGGAATTGCTCCACCACCGCGGCGGTCGCCAGGAAGGCGCCGGCGCCGGCCAGGCTGCGCCTGAGGGAGGGCACGGGCAGGGGTGCTGGTGACCCTGGCGCTGCCGGCCCGCAGGCGTACCGGCGGGAGGATGAGCAGGATGGTGAACAGGAAGAACGTCGGCAGGACCGGCTTCAGGTTGGACATCCAACCGGAGAGGGTCACGTACCCGGTGACGTACTGGACCAGGAGACCCAGTCCCAGTGCCCCGGCGAAGGTGAGCGGCAGGCTCTTCAGCCGGCCGAGTAGCGCGGCGGCGAAGGCGTCGACCACCAGGAAAGTCAGGTCCAGCACCTGCAGGCCACCGGCCGAGCCTGACTGCAGGATCCCGGCCAGCGCCGCCAGCGACGCGCCGATGGCCCAGGACAGGGCGTTCAGCCGGCCGGGACGGCCACCATTGAGGCCATCAGGGGCCGGTCGTCGACGACCCTGCGCATGGCCACCCCCACCCGGGTGGCGAAGAACAGGAACCGCAGGCCGACGGCCACCAACGCCGCCAGGCCGATGGTGATGATCTCCTGGTAGGGGATCCGGTTGCCGAGGACGGTCACGAACGCCCCAGGACCGAAGAACGGCAGCAGCACCCGGTCGACCGACACCGGCCAGACGGTGTACGCCACGCCCAAGGGCATCACCAGCAGGCCGACGGTGACGACCAGGCTGGTGTTGCTGTCGGAGGGGTCCATAGGCCGGATGAGGATCCGCTCGGTGAGCACGCCGTAGAGGGGAGCGGCGACCAGGATGACGACGACCAGGGCAGCCGGTGCCGCCCAGTGCAGGTCCACCCGCAGCTGCCAGTAGAGGAACGCCATGAGCATTCCGGTGGCGCCGTGGGCGAAGTTGAACACCCCGGATGTCGTGTAGGTCACCACCAGGCCGGTGGCGGCGATGGCGTAGCTCGCCCTGGTGGCGATCCCCGCAATCGTGTACCCGACAAACGCGTCCATCCCCTGGCGTCACTCCTGGCTGGCGGTCGGGGAAGACCGAATGGCGTGGCTGCGACTGGCTGGACGGAGGCCGTCGGTCAGAGTTCCCCCCAGCGGCCCGCTGCGGAGGGACCGCGAGTCAACGGCTGCTGCTACTGAGTTTCACCGCTGGGCGAACCGGTCCCTGCAGTCGCCGTCCCATCCACCGGAATAACGGTCAGACCCTTCCGAAGCCGACGAGCCCCACCGAAGCGGCCGCCGGATCAGACCCACGTCACCTCACCGGGGTCCGGTTCGCTCACCTGCTCGCAGGTGGGGCACCACCAGCGGGCCACCATGGGGGTGCCGCAGGAGCCGTGGGCGGGCGTCTCGGTCTGGCCGCCCCCGTGGTCGGCGCTCCACTGGGACAGCAGGCGCACCGCTCCCCCCAGGCCCCGGCCGGCTTCGGTCAGCTCGTAGGCGAAGCGGACGGGCCGGCGGGAGTAGGGCACGGCCAGCACGACGCGGTCGGCCTCGAGCTGGCGCAGCCGGGACGTGAGCACGTTCGTGGCGATGCCCGGAACGGACTGCTGGAGGTCGCCGAAGCGGCGGGGCCCGTCCATGAGGGCTTCGACGACGAGAAGGGACCACCGGTCGCCGATGCGGGCGAGAGCCCCGGCGAGGGGGGTGCGGGGCGCGGGCATGGGACCTTTTTTACCTCCTGAACCGCCTCATCACGCTCTGACGATGGTACTGTCACTTGCGATTTGCAAGTAACCATGGAGGTGGCATCATGAGTGTTGAGGATGGAGGGGCTTCGGCGGTGGCTGCGGTCGCCGCCTCGGCCGGGCCGGCGGTGGTCCGCATCGGCCGCGACGGGGGCCGGGGCGCCGGCGTAATCATCCGGGCCGGCCGGGTGCTGACCAGCGCCCACAACCTGCGGGCTGGCACCACCACCGTGGCCTTCGGCGACGGGCGGGTGGAGCCCGGTGAGGTCACGGGGGTCGACGTGGAGGGTGACCTGGCGGTCATCGCCGTGGAGACCGGCTCCACCCCGTCCATCGCATGGCCGGAAGGGGAGCCCGGCCAGCCGTCACTCGGCCAGGCGGTCTTCGCCGTCAGCCTTCTTCCCTCGGGCGGGAACCGGGTGACCACCGGGCGGGTATCGGCGGTGGGGACGGCGTTCCGGGGCCCCCGGGGCCGGCTGATCAGCGACGCCTTCGAGCACACGGCGGTGGTGGGCCGGGGCTCGTCCGGCGGCCCGGTCGTGGACGCCGAGGGTCGGTTGCTCGGGATCAACACCCACCGCCCGGGGGAGGGGCTCTATCTGGCCATCCCGGCTTCAGAAGGGCTGCGCTCCACCGTCGAGGGTCTGGCCAGGGGGGAGACCCCGGCCCGGCGCCGGCTGGGCGTGGCCCTGGCTCCGCCCCACGTCGCCCGGCGGCTGCGGGCGTCGGTGGGTCTGCCGCCCCGGGACGGGCTGCTCGTGCGGGAGGTGGCCGAAGACGGCCCGGCGGCGGCCGCCGGAATCCAGCGCGGCGACCTGATCGTGGCGGTGGCCGGCACCCCGGTCGACTCGCTCGACCAACTGCTGGCGGCGGTCGACGGCGCCGGCCCGGTCCTGGGCGTGACCGTGGTCCGGGGGGTGGAGGAGATCGACCTGGAGGTCAGCTTCGGCTCGTGAGCGCCGCCGGGCCCGGGCCACTGATCAGCGGCCGGATGACGGCGTCGAGCGCCCTCCGCATGCCGTCCGGGCCCGGTCCCTGCTCCGGGCTGGACCCGAGCGGGCCTCCTCCGGTGAGCACCCCGGGGGTGAGCAGCATCGACAAGCCGAGGCGGATGAGGGCCTCGGCCACGGCCTCCACGCCGGATCGTCCGGTCGGGTCGACCGGCTGTCCGGTGAGGGTCTCGTAGCTCTCGACCAGCGCCCGCCGGCCGGCCCGCAGAATCGACTCGGAGGTGACGAGCGACAGGGCGGCGGCCGGGTCGGCGCGCAGCAGCTGCGGGACAGGGGAGAGGCGGACCAGTTCCAGGCCCACGACGAAGCCTTCCACGACCTTGTCGTCGAACGACTCCACCCCGGCCACGGCCGCCGCCACGGCCGCGAAGAACCGGCGGGCGTCGCGTACGAGGGTGGTCCGGACCAGCCGGTCGCGGCTCTCGAAGCGCCGGTACACCGTGGCCCGGGCCAGCCCCGCCCGCTCCGCCACGTCGTCCATGGTCCAACGGCGCAGCCCGTAGGCGGCCAGCAGGCCGCTGGTGGCGTCGATCATGGCCGCGGTGTCCGCACCGTCGTCCGCCCCGCCCGGCCCGGGGCCGCCGTCGCCCGCCCCGTCCCTGCCGTCGGCCGGCCTGTCCGACAGCGCCTGCGCCAGTATCTCGTCCAGGTCGACGGTGGGCGGGCGTCGCCCCATCAGGCGGCGCCCCGGTCAGCGTCGGGACCGGGCGCCCCCTCGGCGCGCCGGCGGGCCCGGTACCCGGCGGCGGCGGTCGGCCCGTAGCGGAGGGCGGCCGGCAAGCCGAGCCACCAACCCCGCACCGCCGCCTGCAGGGTCCGGTACTGCAGCTCCTCCTCGAGTCGCCACGGGATGTCGAAGCGCTTCCGCACCGTCGCCGGCAGGCCTCCGATGGCGGTGAGTCGCAGCACCGGGTTGACGACCACCGGCTGGAGGAGGCGGGTCCAGCTGGGCAGGAACCCCACCCGCATGGTGCGGCCGTGCAGGGCCATTTCCAGGGCCCGGGCGGCGGCGGGGGTCATCTCCAGCACCTCGTCCAGGTAGCGCTGCCACTCGGCGCAGAACGCACCGTGGTCAGCCGGGACCGGCCGCATCGACACCCCGTAGCGGCGGTACCACTCGACGCCGTCGAGATACAGCTCTTCCCGGTCGGCCGGCGACAACCGGCGGGCGTCGAAACGGTCGGCCACCTGATCGACGGCGTACTGGAAGGTGGCGTGCGCCCACCAGTAGGTCGACGGCTCCAGAGCCCGGTACGGCCGGCCCAGGTGGTCGACGCCCCTGATCGTGCGGTGGTAGTCCCGCACCCGGTGGCCGACCACCTCCGGCTGGGGGTCGTAGATGACACCCATGATCTGCGGGACCGACCGGACGATGCGGTCCCAGGGATCGTTGAAGAAGTCGGAGTGCTCCGCCACTCCGGCCCCGATGCCCGGGTGCATCAGCTGCAGGATCCCCGCCGCCAGCCCGGTGAAGGCCATCCGGTGGTCGCCGGCGTAGTGCCAGAGAAGGGAGCCGGGTCCCACCTCACGCCGGGCGAAGCGGGCGCCGTCCGCTCCCGCTGCCGCCCCGCCCGTGTGCCTGGCCTTACCCGTCGGGGTTCCGTGAGACATAGCGACGAGTTTAGTCTCATCGTGTCGGGGGCGTTCGTCATGGCTGTCGCTCTCGCTGTCGCTGTCGCTGTCGCTGTCGCTGTCGCTGACGGGGTCGGTGTGGTGTGGCTGTCGCCGTCGCCGGAGGCCGGTTGGCGGGTCTAGGTTCGCGTCATGCTCGAGCTCCAGCCCTTCGGACGGACCGGCCACGACAGCACAAGGGTGATCTTCGGTGGGGCGGCTCTCGGCCGGGCCGACCAGGAGACCAGCGACCGGGTGCTGGAGGTGCTGCTCCGCTACGGCGTCAACCATCTCGACACGGCGGCCGATTACGGGGATTCCGAGCTGCGGATCGCCCCGTGGCTGGTCGGCCGGCGCGACCGGTTCTTCCTGGCCACCAAGACCTCCGAGCGCAGCGCCGCCGGAGCCCGGGCCAGCCTGGAGAGGTCGCTCGAACGCCTCGGAGTGGACTCGGTCGACCTCATCCAGCTGCACAACCTGGTGGAGCCGGAGGAGTGGGAGCAGGCGCACGGCCCGGGCGGGGCTCTCGAGGGCCTGGTCGGGGCCCGCGACGAGGGCCTGGTCCGCAACATCGGCGTCACCGGGCACGGGCTGCGCATACCGGGCATGCACCTGAAGGCCCTGGAGCGCTTCGACTACGCCTCGGTCCTCTTTCCCTACAACCACGCCCTTCTGGCCGACCCGTCCTACCGGGCCGATGTCGAGGCCCTGGTGGAGCTGTGCTCGGAGCGGGGGGTGGCCCTTCAGACCATCAAGTCCATCGCCCGGCGGCGCTGGCCCGATGGCCACACCGGCCGCCGCCGCAGCTGGTACCAGCCCCTGGAGGACGATGACGCCGTCGACCGGGCGGTGCACTACGTCCTCGGCCGCCCAGGGCTGTTCCTGCTCACCACCAGCGACTACGAGCGGTTGCCGGCCGTCCTGGAGGCGGCCTCCCGGCCCGGACCGGTCCCGTCCGAGGAGGAGATGGAAGCTGACGCCCACCGGCTCGAGGTGGCTCCGCTGTTCGACGGCGCCGCCCTCGAGCGCATCTGAGCGGCGGTCGGAGGCCGGCCGGCCGCTGACCGGAGGCGGGCGGCTAGGGCCCCGGGTGGACGGCGGCGTCGCGCGCCGCCTCGGCCACCGCCAGCAGGTCCGTTCCGTAGGCCTCCACCTTGACCGGACCGATCCCGCTTATGGCCAGCAGGGCCGCTTCGCTCTGCGGTAGCTGCGCGGCCACCAGGCGCAGCGTCTTGTCGTCGAAGACGACGAACGGCGGCACGCCGAGATCCTTCGAGCGGGCGGACCGCCAGGCGCGCAGCTGCTCGAAGGCCTGCTTGGCCGCCGGGTGGGCCAGCAGCCCCTGCTTCCCGCCGGCGGTGACCACCGTCCCGAAGCGGGTCACTGTACGGGCCGGGCCCCCACCGACGAGTGACACTGCGGCGTCCCCCCGGGTCTCGACCACCGTGTGCTCGTGGCCGCCGGCGCTGAACACGGTTCCCTCCACGGCGGGGAGCAGCTCGGCGGCGGCGGCTTGCCGGCCGGTCCGCCCGCCCGTCCCGCCCTTCCCGGATGCACCGCTGGCGGCCGGCCCGGTCCCCGCGGCCGCCCGGCGCCCCCGGCCCCCGTCCGGCTGCTCGGCCCGGGTCCGGGCCCGGTCGGCGTCCGCCGGGCGGCCCGGCTCCGCCATCTCCTCCAGGAACGGGGACGGCGGTGACCCGGGCACGAGGGACAGCGTCCGGTAGGCCCGGGTGATGCCGACGTGGAACACCCGCCGCTCCTCCTCCACACCGTCGGCCAGCCGGTGCGGTATCAGCCCGTCGGTGGCGTGATGGACGACGACGTGGGGCCATTCCCGCCCCTTGACCGCATGGATGGACGCCAGCGTCACCCCGCCGGGCTGGGACGGGGCGTTCAGCTGGTCGGCCAGCCAACCCGGGAAGCGGGCCGGATCCGGCTCCAGCCGGGCCAGCTCGGTGAGCGCCTCGAGGTCGTCGAGGTGGGCGGCGATGGCCCCATGGCTCCACTGGTCCAGGGCCGAGGCGCTGGCGTCCAGGCCGCCGGCACCGACCTGGCGGCGGATGACCCTCAGCACCTGCGCGGTGGTGCCCGACCCCGCCACCCGGCGCACGGCGGTCACGTCATCGACGAACTGCCCGACCTTCTCGGCGTCACGGGTGCTGCCCTTGGCCTCGAGCCAGGCGGACAGCCCCTCCAGCGAATCGAAGCGCCGGGGGCGGGCCAGCAGGTCGAGCAGTCCGTTGCTCATGGCCCGTTTGGGACGGCGGGCCGCCTCCCGCAGCGCCGCGCCGGGCACGTTCGGCCCGGGGGAGACAGCCACCTCCAGCCACGCCAGCGCACCGCGTACGCCGCTGCGCTGCAGGAACCTTCGCTCCGCTCCTCCTTCCACCGCTATCCCCCGGTGGTTCAGGAGCACCTGCACGGGGACGAGCGAGGCGTTGACCCGGCTGAGCACGGCGATGTCGGAGGTGCCGGCTCCCTCGTCGAGCAGGGCGTGCACCCGCTCGACCGTGCGCCCGGCCGGCCCGGCGTCATCGGATGCCGAGTCGGCCCTGAGCACCCGCAGCGCCGGCTCCTCCGCCGGTGCCCCACCCGCGCCGGGTCCGTCGGCCGCCCGGATGACCTTGGGGACCCGGACGGCGTTGCGGCTGAGCAGGTTGGAGGCAGCGGTCACGATCGCCGGCGGGCAGCGGTAGTTCACCTCCAGCGAGTGCGCGGCCGAGCCCGGGAACCACCGCTCGAAGTCCACCAGCCAGCGGGGGGTGGCGCCGGCGTAGCCGTAGATGGTCTGGTCATCGTCGCCGACCGCGAAGACGGCCCCCGCCGGGCCGCTGAGCAGCCGGATCAGCAGGAGGTGGGCCGGGGTGAGGTCCTGGAACTCGTCGATGAGCAGCACCCGGGCGAACCTCTGACTACGGGCCCGGAACGCCGGGTCGGTGAGGAGGCGCTCGATGGCCCCGACGACCTGCTCGTCGAAGTCCACGCAGTCGCGCCCCGCCAGCTCGTGGCGATAGGCCCGAGCCACCCGGTCCAGATCGGAAACGTCGGGAAGCTCGTCCTCCACGACGTCCGGGGCGGCCAGCCCCAGCCGGACCCGGCTCAGGGCCTCGATCCACGGAGCGGCGGGGTCGGTCTCGGCCCGCCGGGGGAAGCTGACGATACCGCCGAGAAGACGGCGCACCTCGGGCTCGTCGATGGTGGCGTTCCGCCCGCACAGCCGGAGACCCAGGGCGTTGAGCGTCCGGATCCGCAGACCGCCGACACCGGCGAGGCGCTCGCGCATTTCGGCGGCGGCCCGCACGTTGTACGCCACCAGGGCCAGCGCTCCGGGCGGGAGTCCCCATCCCTCCACCAGGAGCCGGGCGCGCTCGGTGAGCACCCGGGTCTTCCCCGAACCGGCAGGGGCGATGATGCGGGCTCCGGCCGCCGGCTCGCCCACCGCCGCCAGCTGGTCGGCTGCCAGGGGGATGCCTGCTGGCACCCCACCGCCGAGCGGGGCGAGCAGCCGGTGCTCCAGCGACACCCGGTGCAGCACGGCCATCCCCGTGCGCGCCGCCACCGCCGTGTCGAGCGGGCCGCCGTCGCAGACGGCGAGCCGCCCGTCGGGCAGCACCACGTCGCCTTCCTCCGACCCGGGTCCGGCGCCCAACCGGAGCGCCTCCTGCCCCCATCTCCACACCGGCGGTCGCCCCGGCTGGCGGGCGTCAACCGAGTTGGCCCAGACCGCGTGGTGCAGGCGCTCGCCGGGGAGGTCCAGGCCGACCGGCCACTCCCATGGTTGCCGGCCGCTGACCACCTCCGGGGGGGCCACGGCCGGGTCGTCCAGCCCGGTGCCGGGGTGCAATTCGATCACCAGCGGTTGGCGGTCCCTCCACGCCCGGTGGAGCTGCTCTGCGGTGTCGACGTCGACGGACTTCACCGCCACCCGCTCGCAGTCGGACCAGCCGGCGGGAGCGGGAACGCCGGGTCCCACCACTGCCGAGCGACCCAGCCGGGAAACTGAGAGCCTCTCGGACATGGCTACATGTTGGCCCATACCTGTGACAGCGGTCGGTGGCTGGCGGGGGAGGACTCGAACCTCCAACATACGGCTCCAAAGGCCGTCGTTCTGCCATTGAACTACCCGCCACCGCGGGGCCGGCCGGGGCCGGTCGGCTAACAGGCTCGCGCAAAAAACCGCCATGCGACACCTTGGCGCCACCTCGCCGCACGGATCCCGGGGCCGGACGGCGGCCGTCGGGGGCGAGGACCCGATGCGTTCTCATGTCCCGTCGCCGGTCCCCGGACCGCTACCCGCATCCGGCGACGCGGTCTGTGCCACAGCCCGGCCCGGAGCTGTTGATAGAAAAAGGGTATGCCCAGCGATTCGAAGCTGTCGGCGGTGGTGCTGGCTGCGGGGGAGGGGACGCGGATGCGCTCCGACCGACCCAAGCCTCTCCACCGGCTGTGCGGGCGTCCCATGGTGCTCCACGTGCTGCACGCCCTGGCCGAGCTCGACCTCGAGCGGGCCGTGGTCGTGGTCGGCCACGGCGCCTCCCGGGTGACCAAGGCGGTGAGCGAGCAGCCCCCTCCCGGGCTGCACCTCGACTTCGTCGAGCAGCGGGTCCAGCGCGGTACCGGGGACGCCGTGTCGGTCGCCCTGACCGCCTTCCCCGACGACGACCTCGACGACGGGGACATCATCGTCCTGCCCGGCGACACCCCTCTGCTGCGGCCGCCGACCCTGGCGGCGCTGGTACGCCAGCACCGGCGGGCCGAGGCGGCGGCCACCCTGCTCACCGCCCGGCTGGCCGACCCGACCGGCTACGGCCGGGTCACCCGCGACCGCAACGACCGGGTGGCCCGGGTGGTCGAGCAGCCCGACGCCACCCCTGAGGAGCTGGCCATCGACGAGGTGAACACCTCCATCTACGTGTTCCGGCACTCGGTCCTGGCCCCGGCGCTGCGCCGGCTGACACCGGACAACGCCCAGGGCGAGTACTACCTCACCGACGTGGTGGCCGTCCTCCACGACGCCGGCTACCCCATTGTCTCCATGGTCGTGGACGACAGCATGGAGGTGGCCGGGGTCAACGACCGCCATCAGCTGTCGGTGGCGGAGGCCGAGTTGCGGGCCCGGATCAACGAGCGCTGGATGCGCCGGGGAGTGACCATGGTCGACCCGGAGGCGACCTACGTGGACACCACCGTGGAACTGGCCCGCGACGTGGTGCTCTACCCGGGTACCCACCTCCAGGGGCACACGGTGGTGGAGGCGGGCGCCGAGCTCGGACCCAACACCCAGCTGTCCGATTGCCGGGTGGGCGCCGGCGCGGCCGTCACTGCCACTATCGGCGTCAACGCCGAGGTCGGCGCGGAAGCGCGGGTGGGCCCCTGGGGGTACCTGGCGCCCGGCAGCCGGGTGCCGGAGAGGACCGAGACCGGTCCCGGGTACCACGCCACGCCGGCGTGATCTCCGGCCGGGACCGGTCACCCGGCCCCGGATAGAATGGCCCGGTGAAGGCAGCCCGTTCCGGCTTGCGCCGGAACGCTGACCGGGCCGCCGTCAGACTGGAGTCGCTGCGGTATGTCCACGGGATCGAACGGCAACGCTGAAGACGCTCGCAACGGGCCACCGGCCCGGCGTCGGTCGGGCCGTGCGCCGTCCATAGAGTTGACCCCCACCCGCAAGCTGCAGATCCTCACCGGCCGGACCCACCCGGCCCTGGCCGAGGACGTGGCCGCCGCCCTCGGGGTCGAGCTCGGCGATCCCAAGCTGGTCGACTTCGCCAACGGCGAGTTGAGGCCCCGCTTCGCCGAGTCGGTGCGGGGAGCCGACGTGTTCGTCATGCAGTCACACGGCCGGTCACCGGGACGTTCGGTCAACGACTCCCTGATGGAGCAGTGGATCATGATCGACGCGGCCAAGCGGGCGTCGGCCAAGCGGATCACGGCGGTCTGTCCCTACTACGGCTACTCGCGCCAGGACCGCAAGTCCAAAGAGCGCGAGCCCATCACCGCCCGCATGGTCTCGGACTTCTTCAAAGCCGCCGGCGCCGACCGGATCATGTCGATCGACCTGCACTCCGGTCAGATCCAGGGTTTCTTCGACGGCCCCGTCGATCACCTCACCGCCGTACCGCTGCTCACCACCTACCTGCGCGAGCACGCTCCGAGCGGTGACTTCGTCATGGTGGCGCCCGATACCGGCCGGACCAAGGTGGCCGAGCAGGCCGCCCGCCACGCCGGGGCGGACGTCGACGTGGCCGCCGTCTACAAGCGCCGCCCCAAGGACGTTGTCAACCAGGTCCAGGCCCTCGACGTGATGGGCGACGTGGACGGCCGGATGTGCGTGCTCATCGACGACATGATCGACACCGCCGGCACCATCTGCGCGGCGGCGGACATCCTGCTGGCCAATGGCGCCACCGAGGTCTGGGCCATGTGCACCCACGCCGTGCTGTCCGATCCGGCCGTCGACCGGTTGAAGAACTCCGCCATCTCCCGGGTGGTGGTGACCGACACGCTGCCCCTGCCGCCGGAGAAGCAGATCGACAAGATCGAGGTCGTCTCCATCGCCCAGGTCGTGGCCGACTGCATCGACGCCGTGTTCACAGACCGTTCGGTCTCGCAGATCTTCGGCGGCGAGAACCAGACCTAGCGGAGCCAGACCTGGCGGGCCGGTCGCGCCGGCGTCGGCTGTAACGGCCCAGCGGTGGCGGCCTGCTGTCTGGTGACACGAGCCCCGCTCAGGCGTGTGGATTTCCGTCACCAAAGCCGTTTTCGTGTCACCAAAACCTATCGGCGCGCCAAATCTGGACCGATTCGGCCGGCGGGGCAGGCGCCCGGCCGGCGGGGCAGGCGCCCGGCCGGCGGGGCAGGCGTTCGGCCGGCGGGGCAGGCGTTCGGCC
>JAKAXG010000665.1 GCA_021827225.1 Actinomycetes bacterium
CCCCCGATGCTGCGGTCCTTCAGGCAGTACAGGTACAAGAGGGAGACCGCCAGGGCGTCGTCGATGAATGCCAGGTTCCACACCACCAGGCGTTCCAGCGGCCTGGCGACCACGAGGACCGGCAGGAGGACGGCCTCCAGCATCTGCCACTGCCGTAACAGCGACATCACGGCGCTCTCCTTCCCCTCTCGCTAGCGAGGCACTCTTCCGCCCATCCGAGGGACCAGCCGCCCCCCGGGATCTCCCCCGCCGCCAGGCTGAAAGCCCGCAGGGCGCCGACCAGCTCCGTCCTGCCGCGGAGGGGGATGAGATCCACGATGCGGTCCAGCTCACCGCGGCGGGCGGCGCTCACCTGGCCGACCAGGTCCCGTCCGTCCGGGGTGGCGGCGATCCGCACCGCCCGGCGGTCGGAGGCGGATCGGGAACGGCAGACCAGCTTCTTCTGCGCCAGGCGGTCGCACATGCGGGTGGCGTTGGGCCGGGTGACGCCCAGCGCCTCGGCCAGGTCCGCCGGCCGCTGGGGGCCGCGCGAGCAGAGCACGACGAGGGCCCGGAGCTGCGGGAGGGTCACGTCGCCTTCCCAGGGACCGAGCGAGCGCGACGCCAGGTGGACCAGCGCCCGGCTGGCGTGCATCACCGCGTCCACGAGCTCTCTCCGCTCGTCGGCGGACGCGTTCACCGGGGTCGGACACATCTGGCCCTCAACTACCCGCGCAACCGGGGGTGCGTAACCGAAATAGTTAACCTGGGCAACCTTCTGACCGCGGCGCGGTCAGGCCCGGCTCGTCACACCAGCATCCGGGCCAGGGCGGCCGGCGCCTGGGCGGCCCGCTCGAGCACCGCCAGCACCCCGCCGCCGGCGGCGGCCAGAGCCGTGCAGGCCTCCATGGCCTCCGGTTCCGGGCGAAGAGCCAGCACGTGGAGCCGGGCCCCGACAGCCGCCGCCGAGGCGGCTACGGGCAGAGGGTCGTCGCCCTCGTTGGCCATGCCGTCGGTCAGGACCACCAGGTCCCGCCGGGCCGGGGCCGACCTGCCGATCTGAGCGAGAGCCGCCCGGATCCCCCCGGCCAGGTCCGTGGTGTCGCCCCCTCTCAGCGACAGGAGGCGGGTCAGCACGCTGCCCGGCGGCGAAGTCTCGCCGACCGGGCGGAGCACCACCGACCGCGACCAGAAGGCCACGACGCCCAGCTGGTCGTGAGGCCCGCAGCGGGCGGCCAGGGCGGCGGCGGTCACGATGGCGGTGTTCAAGGGCGGCCCGGTCACCGACCCGGACGCGTCCACCACCAGGACGACCGCCCGGCCCGGTCGCTGCCAGCCCCGCCACCGCAGGTCCTCGGCGCGCAGATGCGGCTGCTCCGCCAGGCGGTCGAGGGTGGAGTCGAGGTCCAGGTCGACGCCCACGTCGCGTACCCGCCCGAGGCGGGCGCTGCCGCCGGCAGGGGCGGGGCCCGCCGCCCGGGCGGCGGGCACGACCAGCGAGGCGGCCAGCCTGAGAGCCTTCTCGCGCAGCCCCCGATCGGTAGCCCTGCTCAGGTCCACCAGCATGGACACCCCCTCGTCGAGGTCGTCGGCCAGGGCTCCGGCCAGGGCGGCCTCGTCGAGGGCTCCCACCTCCGGAGACACCTCGTCCATCCGGTCGTGGCGGCGCTGCAGCTCCATCCTGCTCACCGACCGCCGGTTCTGCTGGCGGAGCAGCTCCTCGACCTCGCCCGGGTCCGTCAGGGGCTCACCGGAGTGGCCCGGCCCGCCGGGCGGCGGTCCGAGCCCGGATCTTTTCCCTCGGTGGCGTCCGGATCGGCCGGTTCGGCGGGCACGGCACCGGCCCGCTGCCAGATCTCCTCGACGACGGCCTCGGGCGTGCGGCTCACGCCCTCCTTGAGGGTGATCCGGCCCGATAGGGCGGTGACGGCGGCGTCCCGGCCGACGTCCTCCCACTGTCCCTCGGGAGAACCGGTCTCCTCGGGACGGACCCGCCGGAGCACGGCCAGCTCCCCGGCCACGGCGACCACGTCGATGGCGCCGCGGACCGACGAACCGATCCGCAGGTCGGAGTGCTCCCTGCTCAGCCGCACCGCCCGCACCGCTCTGCGCACCAGGCTGGCGGGCCCGGCGGCCCGCCGGGCCACGATCTCCCGCTCCTCCGACTCGTCCTGATAGCCGACCGCCACCCGGCAGGTGCGGTCGTACAGCGCCGGCGTGACCCGGCCGGTTCCCACCGCGTCGAAGGGGTTCATGGCCGCCACCAGCCGGAAGGTGGGGCCGGCCGTCACCTCTCCGTAGCGGGGCACCTGCATGCGCCGCTCGGAGAGCACGCCGAGCAGGACGTTAAGCGTCTCCTCGGGTACCCGGTTCAGCTCCTCCACGTAGAGGATGGAACCCGACGTCATGGCCTCGAGGAGCGGGCCGGGCACGAAGGTGTCCTGGCGGTAGCCCTCGCTCAGCACCCGCGAGGGATCGTGGTGGCCGACCAGGCGGGCCGGGCTGAGCTCGGCGTTGCCCTCCACCAGGACCAGGCCCACCCCGGCTCCCTCGGCCAGGGCACGCAGCAGGGTGGTCTTACCGGTGCCGGGCGGTCCCTCCAGCAGGACGCTGCGCCCGGCGGCCAGGGCGGCGGCCACGACCTCGACGTCGCGCCGGCGACCGACGAGGACGTCACGAGCCGCCGCCACCATGCCGGCCGCCGGGAGCGGCCCGACCACGGGAGCGGTCAATCGAAGACGATGACGCCGCGGATGTTCTTGCCGGCGTGCATGTCCTCGTAACCCTGGGCGATCTGGTCCAGGGTGTAGGTGGTGGTAACCAGCTCGTCCAGCTTGATTTTGCCGTCCCGGTACATCTGGGCCTGGCGCAGGATGTCGGAGCTGGGGCTGGAAGCGCCGAACAGGGCGCCCTGGATCCGCTTCTGGAACAGGGTGAGCTCGGCGAGCGGCACCGGGATACCGACCTCGGTGATGTCGCCCAGACCGGTGACCACGACGGTGCCGGCCTTGCGGATCGACGCGAAGGCCTGGCCCACGTGCTCGCCCTTGACCACGCCGATGGTGACGATGGCCGAGTCGGCACCCTGGCCGTTGGTCACGCTCTTGGCGAACTCGTCCGCCTCGGCGATGTCGGCGAAGGCGTGGGTGGCCCCGAGCTGCAGGGCCTTCTCCCGCTTCAGCTCCACCGGGTCCACGGCGATGACGTTGGAGGCGCCGGCGTGGGCTGCGCCCTGCACGGCGTTGATGCCGATCCCGCCGATGCCCATGATGATGACGGTGTCACCCGGACGGACCTGCGCCGAG
>JAKAXG010000666.1 GCA_021827225.1 Actinomycetes bacterium
CAACGACGCGCCGGCTCTGGCCCAGGCCGACGTGGGCGTGGCCATGAACACCGGGACCACCGCGGCCAAGGAGGCCGGGAACATGGTCGACCTCGACTCCAACCCGACCAAGCTCATAGACGTCGTGGAGATCGGAAAGCAACTCCTGATCACCCGGGGGTCGCTGACCACGTTCTCCATCGCCAACGACATCGCCAAGTACTTCGCCATCATCCCGGCCCTGTTCGTCGCCACCTACCCCCAGCTCGGCACCCTCAACATCATGAAGCTGCACAGCCCGCAGAGCGCGGTGCTCTCGGCGGTGATCTTCAACGCGCTGGTCATCATCGCCCTGATCCCCCTGGCGCTGCGGGGAGTGAAGTTCAGAGCGGCGGGGGCGTCGTCGATCCTGCGGCGCAACGTCCTCATCTACGGCCTGGGCGGGATCATCACCCCGTTCATCTTCATCAAGCTGATCGACCTCATCCTCGTGGCCCTCGGGGCCTACTGACAGGAAGCGCACGATGATCACCCACATCCGACGAGCGGTCATCCTGGCCGTGGCGTTCATCGTCCTGGTCTTCGTCTACACCCTGGCCGGAACCGGCCTCTCGCAGGCGTTCTTCTCCCACCAGGCCAACGGTTCGCTGACCGCCAACGGTTCCACCCTCATCGGCCAGAACTGGGCCAGCCCCCGCTGGTTCCACGGCCGGCCGGATGACTTCGGACCCTACGCCGCCAGCAAGAGCCAGCCCGGTGGGGACAACCCGCTGGTGGCCAACGGGGTCAGCGGGGCCTCGGGGGGCACCAACCTCGGACCCCGGTCCAAGACCCTGCTGGACAACACCCGCAAGCTGGTGGCCTACTGGCACTCCATGGGCGTGAACCCCACGCCTGACCTGGTCACCACCTCGGGCAGCGGCTACGACCCCGACATCAGCCCGCTGGACGCCACGGTCCAGATTCCCATGGTGTCGAAGGCGACGGGGATCGCCCCCTCGAAACTGCGGGCCATCATCGAACAGCAGACACACAGCGCCCAGTGGGGCTTCCTCGGCAGCAGCTACATCGACGTGCTGCGCCTGAACGAGGCCCTGGCCCACCTGGAGCAATGAATCCGGCCGGCGAGACCTGGGGCGGCCTGCCGGTGGTCCGCCAACTGTCCTGCGCCCGGGCCCGGACGCGGGTAAGGGTGTCAGGCTTGGTGACAGGAACCGGGGCGGGCCGGGTGGGGAGGCTCCATGCCTACCTGTGCCGCCTGGAGGACGGGACGGGAGGGATCACCCTCGCCTTCACCGGCCGGTCCGCGGTGGCGGGCCTGGAGACCGGTTGCCTGTGCCGCATAGAGGGCACGGCCCAGGCCTGCGCGGGAGAGCTGGTGGTGTTCAACCCCGAGTACGAGTTCTTGCCGGCCGGCCACCCGTCCCGGCAGGATCAGGATCCGTGAGCGATCAGGCCGCCACGGTCGAGGACGTCGCCCCGGCCGGCCACTTCCGCATCTATCTCGGAGCGGCCGCCGGGGTGGGCAAGACCTTCGCCATGCTGAGCGAGGGAGCCCGCCGCCGCGACCGGGGCACCGACGTGGTCATCGGCTTCGTGGAGTCCCACGGCCGGCCGAGAACCCTGGAGATGACCGCCGGCTTCGAGGTGGTGCCGAGGAAGAAGGTGCCCTACCGGGGAACGGTCTTCGAGGAGATGGACCTGGAGGCCGTCCTGGCCCGGCGTCCCCGGGTGGCCCTGGTGGACGAACTGGCGCACACCAACGTCCCGGGCTCGGGCGAGCACGACAAGCGGTGGCAGGACGTGCTGAGCCTGCTCGACGCCGGCATCGACGTGGTCACCACGGTCAACATCCAGCACCTCGAGAGCATCGCCGATGCGGTGGAGACCATGACCGGGACCAGCGTCAGGGAGCGGGTGCCCGACTGGGTGGTGCGCAAGGCGGATCAGATCGAGCTGGTCGACGCCTCCCCCGAGGCCCTCCGCCGGCGGATGGTCCACGGCAACATCTACCCGGCCGACAAGGTCCCGCAGGCTCTCACCAACTTCTTCCGGACGGAGAACCTCACGGCCCTGCGGGAACTGGCCCTGCGGTTCCTCGCCGACGAGGTCGACGAGACGCTCCTGCGCCGGCTGCGCAACGAGTCGGCGCCCGGGGTGTGGGAGACGACGGAGCGGATCATGGTGGCCGTCACCGCCGCCGAGGGAACCGACGCCCTGATGCGCCGGGCGGCCCGGATGGCGGCCCGGGCCAAGGGGGACCTGAGCGTGGTGCACGTGGTGACCGGCGAGTCCCGTAGCGGGGACCGCGAGACCCTGGACCAGCTCAAGCAGCTGAGCGCCGACCTCGGGGCGGAGTGGTACGAGATCCACCACGACGACCCGGCCCGGGGGCTCACGGACTTCGCCATCGAGCACCGGATAACCCAGGTAGTCATCGGATCCAGCCTGCGCAGCCGCTGGGAGCGGATGACCGGGGCGGGGGCGGTCATATCCAAGGTGCTGAGGGTGGCCGGGGAGGCCGGCATCGACGTGCACGTGATCGCCCGCCGCCACAACGGCGGCGGCGGCAGCGAGCCGACCCCCTAGAGCCCTGCCGGCCTACCAGCCGGCGTCGCGGGAGAGGGTGAAGTCGGTGTCGGCGGCGGCACCGGTGGCCGCCACACCTGTCACGGTCACCGTCAGCTCCTCACTGTCGGAACCGAAGCACGAAGGCTTGGCGACCGATGCGGTGGCCGGCGTGCCGTCGGCGCTGAGGGCCGACGCCACCACCGTGGTCCCCTGGAGCACCTGCAGCCGCTCTGCCGTGCCGGCAGGGGCCGTCAGGGTCACGTGCAGCGCGCCCCAGCACAGGTCCAGGGCGTGGCCCGCCACGTGGGTGGGGAACGAGTCGGTGGTGTTCGGCGGCACCAGGTTGGCACGGACCGGTGCCCGGTCGGTCAGGACGGTTCCGGGCGAGTAGTCCGAGTGCGACTCGCACCCGTCGGAAGCCGAGCCGTCGAGGTTGTACCAGCCGGGCAGACAGGTCCAGCCGTTCGTGTGGGGAGCCGGCCCGGGGGCCCCGCAGGGCTGGTAGGGCTCTGGGGCGCAGGCACTAGGCGGGGGCGCTGACGCCACCCGGGCCGGCCCGGTACCGGTGGCCACCACGACCCCGGCGGCGGCCAGCAGCGCCCCGGCGGTCACGGCGGAGGCGACGAGAGGCCACCGGCGGCGGTGACGGGGCCCGGCCGGCGGATCGCCGGCCAGGCGGGCCGCCAGCCTCCGCAGGCGGCGCCCGGGCTTCCGGACCGCCGCGACCGGG
>JAKAXG010000667.1 GCA_021827225.1 Actinomycetes bacterium
GGTAGGCCCATACCGCCGCTACCGCACCGGCGAGGCCGGATTCAGCGACCGCCGCGGCGGCCGCCGTCCCGAGCGGGCCGGGCAGATCCAGCCCGGTGAACGGCCGGCGCTCCGTTCCCAGCACGGCGGCCGTCACCAGCCGGTCCCACAGCCCGGCTTCGGAGTCGGACCGGCCCGCGGCGGGCGTCACAGGGCCACCATCCGGTCCTCCACCCACGCCCCTAGCGGGACGACGCCCCCGCCGCTCCACTCCCCCAGCACGTGCACCGGATGGCCGCCAGAGGCGGCCAGCAGCCTCCATCCGGCGGCGCCGTCCGGCTCCATCGGCAGGCAGCCCCCGCCGCGGTCGGTGAGCCACCATCCGCCCGCCCCCAGGCTCGGGATCACGTCGCGCACCGAGACCGGCCAGCGGTCCACGAACGGGTCGGAAGCCGCCGCCCTTCCCCGGGCCTCGGCCATCGCCGCGAGGTCGGCCCATCCCGGCGGGGGACCGGCGGGCCCCGGATCACCCAGCCGTTCGGCGATCAGGACCCGCAGCGGCGCCGACCCCGGAAAACGGGCCACCGTCGCCTCCATCGCCTCCCCCGGCCACAACTCCCAGGCGAAGGCGGCGCCCGGCCGGGCGAAGTCCAGCATCAGCGCCGGCCGGTCGCTGCGCAACCCCCACAGCCACGTCCGCTGCACCCGGACCTGCTCCTCGTCGGTCGCGGCGCGGGCCAACACGTACCAGGTGTCGGTCTCCCGCCGCCCGGCCAGCACCTGCTCGCTGGGCCAAGGCCAGCCGGCGGCGGTGCGCAGGTCGGCCCTGACCTCGGCGGGCAGCGAGTCGTAGCGGGCCCAGCCGGCGGCGAGCAGCTCCAGCCGGGCGACCTCGCCGAGCAGGCGGGACGGCCAGCCCTCACCACTGCGGACCACACCGGCCATACCCCGCACCCGCCCGGCGGCCGCCGGGGCCTGGGCGTCCACCAGCCGCGCCGCCATGGCGTCCCAGAAGGCGTAGGACTGCGACTGCGCCCAACCGAACCCGTGCCGCAGCAGGTCGTCGATCCACAGTTGCAGCTCCGTCATGCCGGCGGCGATCCTGGCCGCCCGCTGCGCCGCCCGCCGGGTCGCCGCCTCGGCATCGCCCGGTGCGCCGGGAACCGCCGGGGCCGGCCGGCCGTCCTCGCTCCGGACCGGGGCACCGGTCCCCGCGGCCGGTTCGGGAAGCGAATCGGCGACAGTAGAGCCCTCCTCCGGCGGAGGCCGGGTGGCCACCCATGCCGCCACCTCGGCCGGCGGGGAGGCCGCGGGGACGGCCTCTGACCCCGACGCCCACAACAGCAGCAGAGCCAAAACGTGCTTGCAGGGCTGCTTACGGCTGGGACACGTGCAGCTATAGCCCAATTGCCGGATATCACAGGCCACCTGGTACGGCTGGCGGGCGCTCCCCCGGCAGGATCCCCACACCACCCGGTCGTCGCAGCCGGAGTCGAACCACGGTCCGGGGGTGGCCAGCCGGCCGGCCGCCCGGCGCGACGCCTCGTCGGGGGCCAGCGTCATGATCTGCCCGACCGAGGCTCTCCGCACCCGTTGGAGGCTAACCCTGGGCTGAGACGGCGATCGAGGGGCGCGTCCGGGGGAACTTCCCGCCTGCTCCGGTGTGAATCGCAGCACTTGATCCCGCGGGCTTAACGGGCGGCGGGTCATGGGTATAGGCGCTGGCAGCACCGATGGTGGGGTCCCGCTGTCTTGAAACGGAGGTGGGGAGGAACAAATGACAACAACCATGGACGGCTTGAGCACCAGGCCGACGGGCGGAAATCTGAGTCTCGTACCGGCCCGGATAGACCGGCTGCGCTGGTCGCGCTTCCATACGAGACTCGTGGTGGCCCTCGGGGTGGCCTGGATACTCGACGGCCTCGAGATCACCATTGCGTCCAACTCGACCTCGCTCATATCGAGCAAGGCCGCTCTGAACATGTCGTCGGCGTCGGTCGCCTTCTCCGTCGGCACCATCTACCTCCTGGGAGAGGTGTTCGGAGCCATCTTCTTCGGGCGCCTCTCCGACAAGTGGGGCCGGCGGAACCTGTTCATGATCACCCTCGGGGTGTACCTGCTCGGCGGCGCCCTGACCGCTCTCACCTGGGGCCGGTCGGAGGGCTGGGTCGTCTGGCTGGACGTGACCCGCTTCATCGCCGGCGCCGGCATCGGCGGGGAGTACGCGGCCATCAACTCGGCCATCGACGAGCTGATCCCCGCCCGCTACCGGGGCCGGGTGGACATCGCCGTCAACGGCACCTACTGGGGCGGGGCGCTGATCGCCTCGGTCCTGTTCCTCGAGGTGGTCAAGCACCTGCCCGGGGCCTACTCCTGGCGGATCGCCTTCCTTCTGGGCCCCGCCCTCGGCTTCGTCGTCCTGTTCGTCCGGCGCAACCTGCCCGAGAGTCCCCGGTGGCTGCTCATGCACGGCCGGGTGGAGGAGGCAGAGGCGGCCGTCAGCGAGATCGAGGAGCACGTCCGTCACACCGGCGGCTCTCTGGCCGAGGTGGACGAGTCCAAGGCCATCGAGGTGCGTGAGCCGAACAGCACCGGGTTCTTCGCCCTGGCCCGCACCCTGGCGGTGACCTATCCCCGGCGGACGGTGCTCGGCGCCGCGCTCATGATCACCCAGTCGTTCCTCTACAACGCCATCTTCTTCACCTACTCGCTGGTGCTGACCAAGGTCTACGGGGTCCACTCCGGGTCGACGGCCTACTACTTCATGGCCTTCGCCGCCGGTAACTTCATCGGCCCGCTGTTCCTCGGTCACCTGTTCGACACCATCGGCCGGAAAAAGATGATCGCCGGCACCTACACCATCGCCGCCGCGCTGCTGGCCGTGAGTGCGGTCCTGTTCAAGGCCGGGGCCCTCAATGCCCTCACCCAGACGGCATGCTGGTGCGTGATCTTCTTCTTCGCATCGGCCGGCGCCAGCGCCGCCTACCTGACGGTGAGCGAGATCTTCCCGGTGGAGGTGCGGGCCAAGGCCATCGCGGTGTTCTTCGCCGTGGCCCAGTGCTTCGGCGCCTTCGGCCCGTGGTTCTACGGTCAGCTCATCGGCAACGGCAAGAACCACACCGCCCTCTTCATCGGCTACCTGATCGGGGCGGGCGTGATGTTCGTCGGCGCCGTCGTCGAGATGTTCCTGGGCGTCGCCGCCGAGCAGCAGTCCCTCGAGGACATCGCCATGCCACTGGCCCTGGAGGGGGCCCCGTCGCCGCACCTGGCGAACGTGTCCGGGGCGCCCCGGCC
>JAKAXG010000668.1 GCA_021827225.1 Actinomycetes bacterium
GCGGTGCGCGTCCTTCAGGTGAGCGACCTGTACCCGCCCGTGCCGGGAGGCCTGGAGCTGGCGGTGGCGGCCATCAGCACCGAGCTGGCCGGGCGAGGCCACGAGGTGGAGGTGCTGACCCAGGCCGGCGCGGTGCCGGCCGGCACCACGGTCGAGGGCGGGGTGGTCGTCCACCGGGTATCCGGCCTGGCGTCCAAGGTCAGCCTGGGCTACGCCGACGCCGCGGTGCGGTTCCATCCGCCGGCGCCGGACCCGTTCATGGTGGCCCGGGTCCGGGCTGCCATCGGACGGTTCCGGCCCGACGTGGTGCACGTGCACGGCTGGATCGCCCACTCGGTCCTGGCCGCCCTGCCCCGCCGGGACCCGCCGGTGTGCGTCGTCGGCCTGCACGACTACTCCCAGTCGTGCCCGAAGAAGACCTTCGTGGACCGCTCCGGCCAGGCGTGCGCCGGTCCCGCCCCGGTCAAATGCATCCGCTGCTCCGCGGCGCACTTCGGCGCCGCCCGGGGCGTGCCGGTGGCGCTGGGCATGCGCGCCGCCTCCCCGCTGTACCGGCGGGCCGACGTGTTCGTGGCGAACAGCGCGGCGGTGGCCCGATCGGCCAGGCCCGCCGCGGTCGTGGGCCGGTCGGTGGTCATCCCGCCGCCTGTGATGCCGGCCCGGGAGGTGCTGGGCCGGCCGGCGTTCCTGCCCCCCGAAGACGGGTTCGTCATGTTCGTGGGGTCCCTGTCGCCGAACAAGGGGATCGACGCCCTCCTCGACGCCCACCGCCGGATCGGCCTGGGCGCCCCTCTGGTGGTGCTCGGCCCGGCCCGCCACGACAGCCCGACCAGCTGGCCGGCCGACGTGACCGTGGTCCATGACGTCCCCCACGACCAGGTGCTGGCCGCCTGGCCCCACGCCGCCGTGGCGGTCGTCCCCTCGGTGTGGCCGGAGCCGTTCGGGATGGTGGCGGTGGAGGCCATGGCCGCCGGCGTGGCGGTGGTGGCCTCGGCGACGGGGGGGCTGGTGGACATCGTGGAGGACGGTGTAACCGGCCTGCTGGTCCCCCCCGGCGACCCGGCCGCCCTGGCCGGGGCGGTCCGCAGGCTGGTCGGTGACCCCGGGGAAGCCGGGCGGATGGGGAAGGCCGCTGCGGCGCGCGCCGGGCGGTTCGCCACCACCCGGGTCGTGGACGAACTGGAGGAGCTGTACCAGAAGCGGGTGGCGGCCCGGCAGGCCCCGCGGGACTGACCCTCCCGTCCGCCGGCGCCGGCACGTGGGTGCCGGCGCCGGCGAGGGGCGTGTCTAGCGGTTGGCCAGGTGCTTCAGCCGGCGGCCGGCGTAGCCGCCGGCGGTCATGGCCCCGACGCTCACCATGGTGAAGGCCTCCGGGCGCGGCCCGCGCACCAGGCGGCCGCTCACGCCGGGAAGCAGCGTGTTGGTGACATAGGAACTGTCATGGCCCATGGAGAGCGAGCCGTACAGCCGGCGGATCTCCGCCTTGGACTGGCCCTCGACCAGGGATCGCCGGGCGATGTAACGCCACGTCAGGCGGCTGCGCGGCACCCAGTGGTACACCAGGGCCTGAGGCTCGTACCAGATCGAGTCGGGGCCGAACTGCTGGCGGAGCTTCTCGGAGATGGCCAGCTCCTCGTTGGCGCCGGTCTTCTTGCCGCCCACCGGGCCGAAGGCGTTGGAGAAGCCGCCCACCGCCTCGAGGGCGCTCCTGCGGAACGCCATGGTGGATCCGATGGGGCGGGTGATGGGGCCGGGGCCGTCCGGGTGGCCGGTGTAGGTGCAGCCGACCAGCCACAGGAGCTCCGGGGGCACCTGGCGGGCCCCCTCCTCGTACTCGGGCAGGATCCGCCCGCCCACCGCGACGACACCCGGGTCGTTCTCGAAGGGGGCGACGATGGCGGCCAGCCAGCCGTCGGTGGGGCGCACGTCATCGTCGATGAACACGATGACCTCGCCCGACGCGGCGGTCACGCCGGTGTTGCGGGCGTCGACCGCGCCCCGCCCGGTGGAGGCCAGCACCTTCAGGCCGCGCTCGGCGTACTCGGCGGTGGCGACCTGCTCGACGTCGGGGTTGTTGTCCACGGCGAGGATGATCTCGTCGGCCTGCAGGCTGTTGGCCAGGACCCCGTCCAGGCAGCGCCGCAGGCCCGGCAGGCGCTCCACCGCGTAGGCGGTGACGATCACCGTCGTAGACAGATTCCGCGCCGGCTGCAGTTGGTTGTCCACCTGTTCCTCGTCTCTGGTTGGGACGGTCATGTCAGTCCTGACCGGGTGGCCTCAAGCCCGGTCACCGGTAGGCACACGCTGGCGGCCGGGGGCGGTCGCCTCGGCCTCGTCGGCCCAGCTGCGGATGACCCGGGCGGGCACGCCGGCCACCACGCAGTGGGACGGGATGTCCTTGTTCACCACCGAGTTGGCGGCGATCACCACGTCGTCGCCGATGGTCACGCCGGCGATGATCGTGGCCTTGCAGCCGACCCAGACGTTGTCCCCGATGCTGATCGGGGCGGTCCAGAACGGCTTGTCCCAGAACGAGTCGTGGGCCCACTCCGGTCCGAAGCAGTGGGTCATGTCATGGATGGCGACCCCCTCGGCGAACCCGCTGTTCCGACCGATGGTGATGGAGTCCATGCACGAGAGCTGCGTGTCGCGGGAGAAGTGGCAGCCCGGGCCGATCTTCACCTTGCCCGTCACCGAGCAGGTGAACCGCCCGAGGAAGCGGGTGTGGGCCCCCACCTCGAACTCGGCGTCAGGTCCGAACTCGAACCAGCAGCCCTTGCCCCGGTAGAACAACCCGCCCTTCACCTGGCGGTAACGGGCCCGCATCCACAGGAACCGGCCCATGGCCGCGAAGTTGTGCCATGCCAGCTTGGGCCGCCTGATCGGCGGAAGCGGTCTGGCCGTCTCAAAGGACTGCTCCGGCGCCCGTCTCTCCACGGCGTCGGTAGAAACGGTATCCACGCCTACTTCTGTTCGCCGGAGGCTGCGCTACTCCTGCCGGCGGCGGCGGAACGGTCCGCCCACCGCGGGCGGCCCCCGAGTGGGTAGCGTCGTAGGCCCCACCGAGTGCGAGGAGGCAGCACCATTTCGGAAAAAGCGGCGGTCGTTCTCCTTAGCGGCGGCCTCGACTCCACCACCGTCCTGGCCATCGCCCGGGCCGAGGGCTGCCGCTGCTACGCCCTCAGCTTCGACTACGGCCAGCGTCACGAGGTGGAACTGCAGGCGGCCCGCCGGGTGGCGGTGGCGCTCGGCGCCGAACGCCACGTCGTG
>JAKAXG010000669.1 GCA_021827225.1 Actinomycetes bacterium
CACTTCCCGCTCGTCCGCGGTAAAGGTGCACTTTCGCTCCGTCGATGCCCAACTCGGTGGCGAGAGACGGACGGCTATTCATGTGCGAACTTACCGAGGCAGCGATGCAGGAGCTCACCCGGGTGGCGGACGCCCTCGACGCGGTGGCGGGTCGTGAGCTGTCACCCATCGAGCTGCGCACCCTGATGTGGTCGAGGTGCTCTCTGGCGGCCCTCTACGGCATACGTGCGGACGAGGCCATGGGCGACATCTCGGTCCTGGACCTGGACCGCCTGACGATCGACTGAGTGACCGCTGCCACCGGCCTGTGGCGGGATCCACCCGGCTGCCGGCAGAAGCCGGATCGGAGCCATCGGGTAGAACAGACGGTATGAGTTGTCATTCCGGCGCCCGGGCCGAGGGAACCCGTTCATGAGACGGCGGCTGATCCGACTGGTCGGGGCGATGGTGGTGCTGCCGTTGGCGGCCCGGGCCGCCGAAACGCTCGCCGACCGCTTGGAGAGCGCCGGGGGACCCTCGGCCAAATCGAGGCTCCTACGCCAGGCGTCGCGGGTGGCGCAGCGCCGATCGGGCGGTCGTCGGCTCCGCCGTTAGCAGGCCCGACCGAGGGAGAGCGGCCGGCCGGGCCTACGGCTTCCGCCCAGTGGCTCCCGACTGCGCCCGGGTGAGGAAGTCGACCACCGCATCGCTGAACAGGTCGTTCCGGTCACCAGCGACCATGTGCCCGGCACCGGCCACGCTCACCATCTCGGCGTGAGGGACCAATTCGAGCAGATGGCGGGCGCCCTCTTCGCTCAACAGGTCGCTGACCAGCCCACGCACCACGAGCAGAGGCACTTCCAGCCGACGGGCGGCTTCCTCCATGTCGGCGGTATCGATCAGCGACGACCGGGTCTCGTCGGCCGACCCCCACCGCCCGGTTACGAACCGTGGGTCCCAGTGCCAGTACCAGCGGCCGTCCCGCTGCCGCAGGTTCTTCCGCAGGCCAGACAGGTCCTTCGGTCTGGGCCGGTGAGGGTTGTAGCGCTGGATGGCGTCGGCCACTTCTTCCAGCGATGCGAAGCCGCTCTCCAGATGCTCCAGCATGAACTGGCCGATGCGCTCCCTACCCTTGTCCTCGATGCGGGGGGCGACGTCCACCAGCACGAGGGCAGTAGCCAGCTGGCGGCCGGGATCGGCTCCGAGGGCGGCAAGAGACGCCAGGCCCCCCAGGGAGGCGCCCACCAGCGCCGGTGGCCGATCGAAGGAGGATGCGATGGCCTCGACGTCGCCGGCGAAGGCATCGATGGTGTAGTCGCCGTCGGACGCCCACTCGCTCTCGCCGTGACCCCGCAGGTCGACGCTGTATGCCCGCCAGCCCTTCTTGGCGAGCGTGGCCACGCTGGTCCCCCAAGAGTGCCGGGTCTGGCCCCCGCCGTGGAAGAACAGGACCGGCGGTCCGTCGTCGGGGCCGGCGACATCAGCCATCAGCCGGTTCCCGTCGCGGCCCGTGAAAGATGTGTTCTGGTAGTCCGCTTCGAGCACGACCGACGATCGTAGGCCGAACCGCCGGAGTGGCTAGGGTGTCGCCATCTCCGAGAACTTCCCTTTGTACAACGCGGCCATCGCCGAGGCGATGGTGACCACCGGGGGCCCCGAGGGATCGGGCGGTCTTCCCGGCTACCTGGGCATGAAGTTCACCGCGGTGGAGCCCGGCACGCTGACCTGCGAACTACCGGTGACCGATGAGCTGCTGAACCCGTTCGGCGCCGCCCACGGAGGTGTGGTTTCGGCCCTGGTGGATCACGTGCTCGGGGCCGTGTGCCTTCCGGTCGTACCGGCGGGTTCCTGGCCGGCGACGTCAGAGTTCAAGCTCAACTTCCTGGCGCCCAGCCGGACCGGGACCATGGTGGCCCGCTCGACGATCGTGTCGATGTCGAAGCGCACCGCCATCGTCCGGGTGGACGTCACCAACGGCGGCCGGTTGGTCTGCGCCGCTCAGGGTACGGTCGCCATCATGGCGCCGAAGTCGTAGGCCGGGTCGGTCTCGAGGCCGGCAGCCGACGGCGGGATGTCCGCCCCCCGGGCCCCTGTCTCAAATCGCTCCGGGACGGAACCTGCTCCTTACGCGTGACGCGACCGGAACGATCTTCCACGACCGCGAGATCGTGGCGCGTCCGACCACCGAATCGCGCACATTTGGGACACGATCTGGGCCCGTTCGAAGATCCTGGCGCGTTCGCGCACGCGGCCAGGCGTGTTTACTGCCGCCAGTCGCCTGGTCAGGCGGCCCGCGTCGCCGCGGTGCTGCCGTCGGAAAGGGACGAGGCCAGACCGCCGTTTCCGCCCGCCCGGTTCGTAGCCGCCAGCCGGGAGCGCAACCGGGGCGCCAGGAAGGCGACCAGGAGGAGCTGGAGAGCGCCGGCAGCCAGGAAGGTGTCCCGGATTCCGAACGCAGCACTGGCGAGGCCGCCGGCCAGCCCTCCGAGAGGCACGCACGCCAGGATCACGGTCTGGAACGCCGCAGTCGCCCGCCCCTGCATCGGACCTGGCACGATGGTCTGGCGGAGAGACCGAGACGCCACGTTCCCCACCAGTACAGCAACGGTCTCCATCATCAGCGCCGCTGCGGCAACCGCCGCCGACCGAGTAAGAGCCAGGACCGGGTAGGCCAGGGCGGCCGTCAGGCCAGCTGCCGCGATGCAACCCGCGCTTCCCAGCACGCGATGTACCCGGGGGGCGACCGGTAAGGCGATCAGGTTGCCTGTAGCGGCCGCGGCCAAGAGCAGCCCGTAGCCGGCGCCGCGGAGCTGTAGCCGGGTAGTGGCGTACAGCACCAGGACCCCGAGCACCGCAGCCTGGCAGAATGCCAGCGTCGAGATAACACTCGTGAGGAGCCGAACGACCGGCTCTCGCACGAACCATGCCAGCCCTTGCCTCAGGTCCCTCCAGGCCGACATCTCGGCCGAAGACGGCTTCGTGTCCTCCACCGCCCCCCGGAGAAGAGCGGCGGAGAAGATGAAACTGACGGCATCAGCCACGAACGGGACTGATCGGGCCAGCGAGAACGCCGCGCCCCCAGCAGCCTGGCCCAGGAGCTCCTCGCCGGTGAGCTCGGCGCTCAGCAACCGGGTGTTGGCTGCAACAAGGCTGGATTCGGAGACTACCGATGGTAAGCAGGCACCGACGACCACGTCGAAAGAAACGGAAAGGGCTCCCAGCAGGAACACGGCTCCATAAAGGAGGGGGAGACTCCCGGCACCGAGGAAGACGGCTGAACCGAAGCC